>SKOX01000445.1 GCA_007119835.1 Paracoccaceae bacterium | reverse complement strand
CGCCGGCGCAGATCTACCGCGAGCCGGTCTCCGAGTTCGTGGCGAGCTTCATCGGGCGGTCGAACATCGTCAAGGGCCATGCGGTGGGCGATTCGGCCGAGACGATCTTCGGCAACCTGAACCTGCTGCGCGAGGCGGCGGGCTCCGTCAGCCTCGCCGTCCGGCCGGAGCAGATCACGCTTGCGCCCGATCCCGGCGGCTCCGGCCTCGTGGTCGGCCGCGAGTTCCGCGGCCACGACCAGCTCTACTGGGTGCGCGCCGGCGACCGCACGATCCTCGCGATCTCGGGCCCGGTGCCGATCATCGACATCGGAACACGCGTCCGCCTCGAGGTCTGCGACTGCGTGGTGGCGCTCGGCGGCTGAGCTTGGCCGCGCCCATAGCGATCCCCATCTCTTAGTGCAGAGAAGGCCGCGGGAGGCGCGGGCGTCTTCGGCGGCTCCGACACCATGAGGAGTGGGACCGATGTGCGCATCTCCCGCCCGGCGCGAGACCGGGCCCGTCGCCGCCGACTACACCATCGATCAGAACTGGGACGCCTACTCGGACGAGGAGCACGACCGCTGGAACCGCCTCGCCGGGCGGATGATGTCGCTGCTGCCGGGGCGTGCGTCTCAGCAGTATCTCGCGGCGCTCGAGGCGCTGCCGCTGGCCGGGGAGGGGGTGCCCGACCTCGGCCGCCTGTCGGAGAAGCTCGCACCGCTGACCGGATGGCGGGTCGTCGCGGTGCCGGGGCTGGTGCCCGACGCGGTCTTTTTCGACCACCTCGCCAACCGGCGCTTCCCGGCGGGTGCCTTCCTCAGGACCGAGGCGGAGTTCGACTACATCGAGGAGCCCGACATCTTCCACGACGTCTTCGGGCACGTGCCGCTCCTGGCGAACCCCGCCTATGCCGCCTTCATGGAGGCCTACGGCAGGGGCGGGCACCGGGCGCTCGAGATGGACGCCCTGCCGGCGCTGGCGCGGCTCTACTGGTACACGATCGAGTTCGGGCTGATCCGCGAGGGCGGCGATACGCGGATCTTCGGAGCCGGGATCATGTCGAGCCCGCGCGAGACCGTCTTCGCGCTGGAGGATGCGAGCCCCAACCGGATCGGCTTCGACCTCGAGCGGGTGATGCGGACCGCCTACCGGATCGACGACTTCCAGCAGACCTACTTCGTGATCGACAGCTTCGAGGCACTGCTCGCGGCGACGGAGGCCGATTTCGGGCCGATCTACGAAAGGGTGCGGGCGGAGGCGCCGCTGCCGCCGGAGACGCTGCTGGACACCGACAAGGTCCTGCATCGCGGAAGCCAGGCGTACTTTCGGGCAAAAGCGTGACCCGCTTCGGCGCGAAAGAGCCGCGGAGGCCCCTTGTCCACGAACGGACAGGCGCACCTCCACGGCGATGACCGGCCCCGGCGCGGCGCGCGGGGGCCGGCGGACGGTTCACTCCTGCTCGTCTGCGGAGACGGCGTTGAGCAGGCCGTAGCGCTGCTCGCCGAGGTCCTTCATCAGGTCGAGCTGGGTCTCGATGAAGTCGATGTGCCCCTCCTCGTCCTGGATGAGTTCCTCGAAGAGGATCTTGGAGGCGTAGTCGCGGACCTTCTCGCAATGGTCCCGCGCCTCGATGTAGAGGTTGCGCGCGTCGTGCTCGGCCGCGAGGTCGCACTCCAGCGTCTCCTTGGGCGTCTCGCCGATGCGCAGCGGGTCGAGCGTCTGCAGGTTCGGGTGGCCCTCCAGAAAGATGATGCGGGCGATGAGCTTGTCGGCATGGTGCATCTCCTCGATGCTCTCCTCGCGCGACTTCTTGGCGAGCTTGCCGTAGCCCCAGTCCTCCTGCAGACGGTAGTGCAGCCAGTACTGGTTGACGGCGGTCAGTTCGCTGCGCAGCGCCCGGTTCAGGTAGTCGATGACGCCCTGGTCGCCTTTCATGCGGCTCTCCTCTCTCTGGTTTGGAATGGTTCTAACTTTGGCGGGACGGTTGTCAACGGCTGCTCGCCCCGTCGGTTCCTGCGGCGCAACAACCTGACCAAAACGTTCAGGATTGACAACCCCGAGCGATTTGATCAGTCTTTTCCCGGAAGCAGCAGTCGAGGGCGATGCGATGCAGGTGACAGTCGAGCCACGCGAGCGGTCGGACATGCCCGCTTCGCTCCTGGGGCATGACGGCCCGCCGCGCCACGATGCCCGTTCCCTCACCGACGGCGGCAAGGCCGCGGAGATCGCCCTCGACGGCAAGACCTACACCCTTCGCATCACCCGCGCGGGCAAGCTCATCCTGACGAAGTAGCGTCACGGTACGGCCTCCTCGCCCATCGCGAGGCGCCAGCGGGCGGCGGTCACCGCGGGCTCTAGACTGAGGCGGCCGACGATCTGCTCGAGCGCCGTCGCCGAGGTGCGGTCGGCGTTGACCTCGGCTGTCACCTGGACCCGATCGCTGTCGGGCAGGTCCTCGCTGTCGAGCTCGGTGAGCTGCAGGCCGTTGGCAGCGAAGCCCTGGAGCATCAGGGCGCGGACATGCGCCTCCTGCTCGGCGCGGCAGACGATGGTGACGGCATAGTGCTGCACGAGCTCGGTCTGGGCGATCGGCTGGCTGTTGATCCGCTGGACGATCGGCCGGAGGGCGAGGTTGACGAAGACGACGATGCCGGTGACGAGGGCCGCAAAGGCGAGCGCCCCCGCACCCGCGAGCATGCCGACCGAGGCGGAGCACCACAGCGTCGCCGCGGTGTTGAGGCCGCGGACGTTGAAGCCCTCGCGGAAGATGATGCCGGCGCCCAAGAAACCGATGCCTGAGACGACCTGGGCGGCGACGCGGGTCGGGCTGATCTTGTCGGGAAAGATGCCGGAAAAGACCACGAAGCTCGCGGCGCCGACGGCGACGAGGGTGTTTGTGCGCAGACCCGCGAGGCGCTGGCGCCACTGGCGCTCGGCCCCGATCAGGCCGCCGAGCACCATGGCGGCGATCAGGTTGATCGCCGCCGTGGTCAGCTCGATGGGGAAGGGCATCGCGGCGCCTCAGCCGAAGGCGCTGGCGACCGCAAGCGCGGCCGTCTCCGCGTCGCCGGGCATCGGCAGGAACGCGGTCGCGATCGCGAAGTAGATTATCACGCCCGTCGCGTCGGCGATCGAGGTGATGAGCGGCGCCGAGGCGGTTGCTGGATCGTAGTTCAGCCGCGACAGCGCGAACGGGATCGACATGCCGATGACGCTGCCGATGATGACGATGAGGATCATGGTCGAGGACACCACCGCCGCGATCTCCGGGCCGCCGCGCCAGACGCCGATGAAGGAGACCGCGAAGGCCATGGTCAGGCCGAGAAGGCCCGCGACGGCGACCTCGCGGCCGAGCATCTTGCCCCAGTCGCCGATCTTCACGTCGCCGGTCGCGATGGCGCGGACCATCAGCGTCGCCGACTGGGAGCCGGCGTTGCCGCCCGAGTCGATCAGCAGCGGCAGGAAGAAGACGAGCGCGACATAGGCCTCGATCGTCTCCTCGAAGAAGGCGATGCCGGCGCCCGAAAAGATGTTGCCGAAGACCAGGATCACCAGCCAGAAGATGCGCTTCTGGTAGAGCAGCTTTACCGAGGCGTCGCGCACCGACGGGAAGACGTGGCCGAGGCCGCCGACCCGGTGGAAGTCCTCGTCGACCTCCTCCTTGGCGACGTCCATGGCGTCGTCGTAGGTCACGATGCCGACGAGCCGGCCGTCGGCGTCGGTGACGGGAAGCGCGAGCACGTCGTAGCGGCGGATGAGCGGCACCGCCTCCTCGCGCCTGGCGTCGGCGCGGATCGCGGCCGGGTTCGGGCGCATCATCGCCTCGACCGTGTCGTCCGGCCGCGCCACGATGAGGTCGCGGAGCGCGACGGTGCCGAGGATGCGGCGATCGCGGTCGACGACGTAGGAGTGGTAGATCGTCTCGGCGTCCGGGGCGATGCCGCGCAGGTGGCCGATGGCCTGGGTCGCGGTCATGCCCGGCTCGAGCGTGGCATAGTCCGAGGTCATCACCGAGCCGACGGTGCCCTCCTCGTAGGACGCGAGGCGGCGGAGATCCTCGCGCTCGGCCTGGGCGAGGCCGGGCAGCAGGGCGGTGCGCTGGTCCTCGGTGAGCTCGGCGAAGAGGTCGGCGCGCTCGTCGTGGCTCATGCCGGCGAAGATGCGGGCAAGCTCGCGGCGGTCGAGTGCGCGGGCGATCCCGGTCTGGGTCTCGTGGTCGAAATAGCCGAAGAGCGCGGGCTGCTTCGCCTCGGGCAGGCAGAGCAGGATGCGGGCGATCTCGCTCGGCGGGAAGCCTTCGAGGGAATGGGCGATGTCTGCCGGATGCTGGCGGCGCAGGGCGACGGCGATCGATTCGTAGTCGCCGGCCTTGTAGAACGAACGCAGGGCGTCCGCCGTGATCATTTCCGTCATGCGTGTCTCCGTCGGTGTTGTTCGCTCACCGACGCGAGACGCGCCTTCCTGTTCCGGAAGGCGACCGTCAAGGCCCGGCGGGCGGTTTCTCCAGCAATTTCAGGGCCGCCTGCGCGGCCCGCCTACTTCCGTCTTCCAAGATCGCCTCCGAGATGGCTGCCCGCCCGTAGCAGCAGCGCCGGGTGGGACGGGTGCGCCTAGGCCAGGCGCCGGGTGTCTGTCAAGCCTCCGGCGCCGCCGGGACGGCGTGCCCGCGGCGCGGCAGGCACGCCGACGGCGGCGACGGCGGGCCGAGGCCGTTTGCAGCCCGGAAGAGCGCGAAGGTCGCAGTCCCCGGACCCCCTTCCTTGCCGGAGGGGATGGTGTCGAGCCGAGCGCCCCGCCCGCGTCGGTCAGCGCGGCAGGGCGCCGGTCTGGACGTACTGGAGGATCTCGACGACCTGAGCCGGCGTCTCGGCGACCGCCAGCGCGGCGGCGTCCACCTCCTTGAGCGCGTGGGCGTGATCGGCGCCATGCATGACGACGAGCGACTTGCCCAGGGCGGCCGCGTAGCCGGCGTCGAAGGCGGCGTTCCACTGGCGGTACTGCTCGCCGAAGCGGACGACGACGATGTCGGCGTCCTGGATCGCCTTCCGGGTACGGATGGCGTTGAGCTTGGCGCCCTTGTGGTCGTGCCAGAACTTCGACGGCTCCTCCCCGAGGATCGTCGCGCCGCAGTCGTCGGAGGCGGCGTGGTCGGTGACGGGTTCGGTGAAGACGATGTCGAGGCCGTGGCCCTTGGCGCCGAGCCGGATCTCGTCGCGCCAGTCGGTGTGGATCTCGCCCGAGAGGTAGACGGTGAGTCGCATCGGATCCTCCTCAGCTTCGCAGGGTGCCGCCGGTCGCCTTCTCGACGGCGGCGACGATACGGGCGGCGACCGCTTCGATCTCCTTGTCGGTCAGGGTCGCCTCGGTCGGCTGCAGGCGCACCGCGATGGCCAGCGACTTCCTGCCCGGGCCCATCTGCGCTTCGGCGCGGGCGCCCTCGAAGACGTCGAACACCGAGACCTCCTCGATCAGCGCCCGGTCGGCGCCGCGGGCGGCCTTCAGAACCGCTTCGGCCTCCACGCCGGCATCGAGCACGAAGGCGAAGTCGCGCTCCACGGCCTGCAGGTCGGACGCCCGCAGCGCCGGTCGCGTGGTGCCGCGGCGCTTCGGCTCGGGCGCATGGCTCAGCCACACCGCGAAGCCGACCGCGGGCCCTCGCAGGTCGAGTTCGCGCAGGACGCGCGGGTGGATCTCGCCGAAGACCGCGAGCGGGTTGCGGCCAAGGCGCAGCGCGGCGGAGCGGCCCGGATGGAACCAGGCGGGCGCCTCGCGCAGCGGCGGCATGGAGGTCGGCGCGCCGATGGCGGCGAGCGTGGCCTCCGCGTCGGCCTTGGCATCGAAGAAGTCGACTGGCCGCCGCGCGCCGTGGCTGTCGCGCGGTCCGGTGTGGCCGACGCGGATGCCGGCCGCCATCAGGGTCTGCTCGCCGGGCTCGCCGCCGGGGAAGGCGGAGCCGACCTCGAAGAGGCCGAGGTCGAGGTAGCCGCGGGCCTGGTTCCGGGCGGCGGCGCGCAGGAGGCCCGGCAGCAGGTCCGGGCGCAGATGGCTCATCTCCGAGCTGATCGGGTTCTCGAGACGCACGGCGTCCGAGCCGCCGCCGAAGAGCTCCGCGGCGCGGTGGTCGATGAAGGAGTAGGTGACGCACTCGTTGAGGCCGAGGGCGGCGATCTGCCGGCGGGCGGCGGCGGCGCGCTTCTGGGATGGCGTGAGCACCGGCCGCGCGACGCCGGGCGCGCGGGCGAGGGGGCGGCCCTCGAGGCGGGAAAGCGACGCGATGCGCGCGATCTCCTCGACCAGATCGGGCTCTCCCTGCACGTCGGGGCGCCAGGAGGGCGGCGCGACCCGCTCGCCGTCGACGCCGAAGCCGAGCGCGGTGAGGATGCGCGCCTGCTCCTCGGCCGGGATGTCGAGGCCGACGAGGCGGGCGACGCGGTCGGGGCGGAGCGCGATGGTCCGCTCGAAGGGCAGCGGCGCGCCCGCGACGACGACCTCCGACGGCTCGCCGCCGCAAAGCTCGAGGATCAGGCGGGTGGCGAGCTCGATGCCCGGCACGGCCGAGAGCGGGTCGACGCCGCGCTCGAAGCGATAGCGCGCGTCCGAGTTGATCTTGAGCCGCCGGCCGGTCCGGGCGGTGCGGACCGGGTCGAACCAGGCGCTCTCGATGAAGACGTTGGTGGTGGCGTCGGTGACGCCCGAGCGCATCCCGCCCATGACGCCGCCGATCGCCTCCGGACCGTGCTCGTCGCAGACCAGCGTCTCGGTCCCGTCGAAGCGGTAGGTCTTTTCGTCGAGGGCGACGATGCTCTCGCCCGCCCGCGCGAGGCGGACGCAGATCGCGCCGCGGACCCTGTCGGCGTCGAAGACGTGAAGGGGCCTGGCCCGGTCGTAGGTGATGAGGTTGGTCACGTCGACGAGCGCGGAGATCGGGCGCAGGCCGATCGCCTTCAGCCGCGCCTGGAGCCAGGCCGGCGACGGCCCGTTGGTCACGCCCCGGATCAGCCGGCCGGCGAACAAGGGGCAGGCCTCCTTGTCGACGTCGGGCGCGAGGTAGACGCCGACGGGGCAGGGATAGCTGCCATGAACGGGCTCTATCGCCGGTGTCACGACCCGGCCGAGCCCGCGGGCGGCGAGGTCGCGCGCGACGCCGGCTACGGCGAGCGCGTCCGGCCGGTTCGGTGTCACCGCGATGTGGAAGACCGGGTCGAAGGGGTGGACATCGACGAAGCGGGCGCCGACGGGCGCGTCGGGGGCGAGCTCGAGAATGCCCTCGTGCTCGTCCGAGAGCTCCATCTCGCGCTCCGAGAGCATCATGCCGTGGGACTCGACGCCGCGGATCTT
Source organism: Paracoccaceae bacterium (assembly GCA_007119835.1). Lineage (GTDB taxonomy): Bacteria > Pseudomonadota > Alphaproteobacteria > Rhodobacterales > Rhodobacteraceae > Amaricoccus. The sequence goes on along the minus strand of SKOX01000445.1, from coordinate 7,662 downwards.
GCCGACCTTCAGCGTGAGGTCGATGCCGGGGACGTAGTCGCCGGGCTGCGCCACCACGACCTTGATGCCGGCGCGCGCGTTCGGGGCGCCGCAGACGATCTGCTTCTCGCCCTCGCTCGTCGCGACGCGGCAGAGGCGGAGGCGGTCGGCGTCGGGGTGGGGCCCGGCCTCGATCACCTCGCCGACGGTGAAGGCGGCGAGCCGGGCGGCGGGATCGGTGAGCGATTCGACCTCGAGCCCGAGGTCGGTCAGCGCCTCGGCGATCTCGCCCGCGGTCGCGGTGGTTTCGAGATGCTCCCTGAGCCAGGAAAGGGTGAATTTCATGAGCCTTCGGTCCCCGGGACGATGTGGCGGGGGGTTTACGGCATCGCCCGGCGAAGGGGAAGGGTCGCGCGCCGCGGGCGAAGTCCCGGCAGCGCCAAGGGCTTCCGGAGGGGGACAGGTCGCTCTGCCTCTGCTAGGTCCTCGGCTGGCCGCGGCCAGCGATCGCGGCGAGGCCGCCGGAGGTTCCGCGATGAAGCCCTTCCTCATCCTGCGGCTTCGCCCCGAGGCCGAAGCCGCCGACAACGAGTTCGAGGCGATCCTGGCCAAGGGCGGCCTCGCGCGCGAGGACGTGCGCCGGATTCGGCTCGACGTCGAGCCCGACGCGGAGATCGACGTCGGGGAATTTGCGGGCGTGATCGTCGGTGGCGGTCCCGGCTGCGTCAGCGACGCCCCGGAGGCGAAGGCCCCGACCGAACGCGCGATCGAGGAGGCGATGCTGCGGCTCATGCCGGAGATCGTCACGCGCGACCTGCCGTTTCTCGGCTGCTGCTACGGGATCGGCATCCTGGCCCACCATCTAGGCGCACCGGTCGCCAAGGATCGCTGGAGCGAGGCGGTGGGCGCCGCCGATTGTCGTCTCACCGAGGCCGGGCGCGTCGACCCGCTGCTGGAGGGGCTGCCCGCGCGCTTCGGCGCCTTCGTGGGGCACAAGGAGGCCGTCCAGGCCCTTCCGCAGGGCTGCGTCCATCTCGTCGAGGCGCCGAGCTGTCCGTTCCAGATGATCCGTCACGGCGCGAACGTCTACGCGACGCAGTTCCATCCCGAGGCCGACGCCGAGGTCTTCGCGTTCCGCATCCGCATCTATCGCGACGCGGGCTACTTCCGTCCCGAGGAGGCGGACGCTCTGACCGCGGCGTGTCGCGCGGCGGAGGTGTCGGTGCCGGAGAGCATCCTGCAGCGATTCGTTGCGCGCTACCGCCAGGGTTCGTCGGGCGGGTAGATCGTCCAGCCCGCTTCGGCGGCACTCGTCACAGAATGATCAAGGTGTGAGCAGTGCTCCGGGCATCATCGGGCCGGTCGTGTGGCGTGACGCCGCACTTTCTGGCGGATTTTCTGCGCCGCTGCTTGGATTTGCAGGTGCCCCGGTGGCAACCCCTGCAGCAAGTCACGGTGACGTGATACAACCTATAGTAGTGTTGCAGGGCAGCGCGTTCAATGCGAGAGTGTAAAGCGGTTCGGTGACGAGTTCATGAGTTGCGCGGCGGGCGGGGACCACGCAACCCCTGCCTCCGTCGCAGGCCCCATCGAGCAACAACAGGAACCCGCGACCCATGACCCGGAAGATCCCGCTCCTTGCGCTTCTCGCGGCCCTGATCGCCGCGCCCGCGCTACCGGTCGCTGCACAGGCGAGCGACCAGCTGCCGCCGGAGTGCCGCCGCTTCTCGTCGGAGGCGAAGCAGCCTCAGGACTTCGCGCCGCGGCTCGCCCGGCTCTGCGTGCGGCTGATCGATGCGCACGACAGCGAGCGCGGCATGTCTCCCGAGGAGCGCGAGGCGGCGACGCGGCTCGGCCACTACCTCGCGGTTCTGGGAGAGCTCAACCTGCGCCGCGGCGCGGTCGGCATCAGCGGCTCGGTCGGCGCGGGCAAGCCCGCCACCGAGACGGCGCGCTACCTTATCGCGCACCGCATCGGCCTTCTCGAAGCCGCGGACCGTCTCGCGCCCTATCCGCGCTCGGCCGCGCTGCGCTGAGTAAGGCCAAGCGCGAGCGGCAACACGGTCGCGTCTCTTCGCGACCGCTGGCATTTGCCGTTTCTTCCAGGGTCGCTTCGCCTATAACGTTCGGGCGCAATCAGCCTGAGGGTGCCCGATGAACCCGCTCCGCCGCCAGCGTAAGGTAAAGATCGTCGCGACGCTGGGACCCGCGTCCGAAAGCGTCGACATGATCCGCAGGCTCTTCCTTGCGGGAGCCGACGTGTTCCGCCTCAACATGAGCCACGGCAGCCAGGCCGAGATCGCCGAGCGGCACGCGCGCATCCGCTCGGTCGAGGCGGAGCTTGGCCGGCCGATCGGCATCCTGGCCGACCTGCAGGGCCCGAAGCTCCGCGTCGGCACGTTCGCGCGCGGCTCCGTGCCGCTGGAGCCCGGCCAGTCCTTCCGCTTCGACCTGAACGGTGCAGAGGGCGACGCCGGCCGCGTCAGTCTGCCGCATCCCGAGATCTTCGCGGCCCTGAAGCCCGGAGCCACGCTCCTCGTCAACGACGGCAAGCTCAGGCTCAAGGTGGTGGATTGCGGTCCCGAGCACGCCGACACCGTTGTCGAGGTCGGCGGCGACATCTCGAACCGCAAGGGCGTCAATCTCCCCGACGTCGTCCTGCCGCTCGCCGCCCTCTCGGCCAAGGACCGCTCGGACCTCGACTTCGTGTGCGATCTCGGCGTCGACTGGGTGGCGCTCTCCTTCGTCCAGCGCGCCGAGGACGTCTTCGAGGCGCGCGAACTGATCGACAAACGCGCGGCGATCATCGCCAAGATCGAGAAGCCGGCGGCCGTCGATGCCTTCGCCGAGATCCTCGACGCCGCCGACGGCATCATGGTCGCCCGCGGCGATCTCGGCGTCGAGCTTCCCGTCCAGGCGCTTCCGCCGATCCAGAAGAGGCTGGTGCGCACCTGCCGCGCCGCCGGCAAGCCGGTGATCGTCGCGACCCAGATGCTCGAGAGCATGATCACCAGCCCGATGCCGACCAGGGCGGAGGTCTCCGACGTCGCCACCGCGATCTACGAGGGTGCCGACGCCGTGATGCTCTCGGCGGAGAGCGCAGCGGGCGGCTATCCGATCGAGGCGGTCTCGACGATGAACAACGTCGCCATGTCGGTGGAGAGCGACGAGATCTACCGCCAGGTGATCGAGGCCGCGCGCACGCCGGCCCGACGCGGCGTGTCGGACGCGATCACCGTCGCCGCCCGCGAGGTCGCCGAGACGACGCAGGTCAAGGCGATCTGCTGCTTCTCCCACACCGGCACGACGGCGATTCTCGCCTCCCGCGAGCGGCCGCGGGTGCCGATCATCGCGCTCACGCCGTTCTGGAACACCGCGCGGCGGCTCACGCTGTGCTGGGGGCTGCACTGCGTCGTGACCGAGAGCGTCGACCGCTTCAAGATGGCCGTGGTCTCGGCGGCCAGGGCGGCGCGCACCGACGGCTTCGCCAACGAGGAGGACAGGATCGTGGTCACCGCCGGCGTGCCCTTCAACACGCCGGGCTCGACCAACATCCTGCGCGTGGCGCTCTGCAACGAACGCGCGATCTTCGAGGGCGGCGCGGAGGACTGAGCGAGGCCCTGCCGCCTGGGGTCGCACGCGGCGCGTACCGGGGCGCGCGGGCTCGACCGCGGCAGCTGGGCGTGATACGGGCGCCTCGAGCGTGCAGGAGCAGCTGAGTGTCATTGAGCGCGACAAGTCCGAGCGTGGCCGTCGTCGGCTGCGGCGCATGGGGCCGGAACCTCGCGCGCAACTTTGCCGAACTCGGGGTGCTGGCGGCCGTGGTGGACCGCGACGGCGGCCGCCGGGAGGAGCTTGCCGCCCGGTTCGGCGCGCGGCCCCTGTCCCTCGACGAGGCGATGGCGGACGAGGGCATCGGCGGGCTCTGCATCGCGACGCCCCCCTCCACGCATCACGCGATCGGCATGGCCGCGCTCGCGGCCGGCAAGCACCTCCTCGTCGAGAAGCCGCTGACGCTCGTCCGGGCCGAGGCCGAGGCGCTGGCGCGCGAGGCGGCGGCGCGGGGCCTCGTGCTGATGGTCGGCCACATCCTGCGGTATCATCCGGCCTTCCGGCGACTCGAGGCGCTCGTCGCCGAAGGCGCGCTCGGCCGGCTGAGGCGCATCCACGCGAGCCGCCTCAATCTCGGCGCGATCCGGGCCGAGGAAGACGCGCTGTGGTGTCTCGCGCCGCACGACGTCTCGATGATCCTCGCCCTCGCGGGCGTCATGCCGACACGCGTGACCGGCTTTGCCGAGCGCCCGCTCGGCCGCGGGCCGGCGGACGCGGCGGCGGTGCGGCTCGACTTCGACGGCGGCCTCAGCGCGATGATCCAGGTCTCCTGGCTCCACCCGGTGAAGGAGCACCGCCTGTCGGTGGTCGGCTCGGAGGGCATGGCCGTCTTCGACGACACCAAGGCCTGGAGCGAGAAGCTCACCCTCTACCGCCACCGCGTCGGCCCGGATCTCGCCATCGCTCGTGCCGAGCCCGAGCCGCTGCCGATACCCGAAGGCGAGCCGCTCAAGGAGGAGTGCCGCGACTTCCTGGCGGCCGTGGCCGAAGGCCGGCCGCCGCTCGCCGATGCCGGCGAGGCCCTGCGCGTCATGCAGGTGCTCGCCCTCGCCGAGGCCGCACTGGCCGTTTCCGAACCCGAACTGGTGACGTGATGCTCGACAAGAAGCCCGAGACGACGCCTGCCGAGGCCCAGCCCATCCCTTTCATCGACCTCGTGACCCAGCGCAAGCGGCTCGGCCGCGCCATCGAGGAAGCGGTCGCGCGCGTGACCCAGCACGGCCGGCTGATCCTCGGGCCTGAGGTCGAGGCCTTCGAGCGCGAGCTCGCCGACTTCTGCGGCGCGCGCCACGTCGTGTCGGTCGCGAACGGCACCGACGCCCTCATCCTCGTGCTGCGCGCCCGCGGCGTCGGGCCCGGCGACGCGGTGATCGTGCCGGCCTTCACCTTCGCCTCGACGGCCGAGGTCGTGGCCGGCGTCAACGCCGTGCCGGTCTTCGCCGACATCCGCGACGACACCTTCTCGATGGATCCCGAGAGCATGGCGGAGGCCGTCCACGTCGCGCGCAAGGCCGGGCTGCGACCGGTCGCGGCGATGCCGGTCGACATGTTCGGCCAGCCCGCCGACTATCCCGCGCTCGAGCCGGTGGCCGAGGCCGAGGGCCTCTGGATGCTCGCCGACGCGGCCCAAGGCTTCGGCGGCACGCTCCACGGCCGCAACATCGGCACCTTCGGCTGCGCCACCGGCGTCAGCTTCTATCCCTCGAAGCCGCTCGGCGCCTATGGCGACGGCGGCGCAGTCATCACCGAGGACGACGAGCTCGACGCGGCGCTGCGCAGCTTGCGCAACCACGGCGAGGGGGCCTTCGCCTACGACCACGTCCGGATCGGGGTGAACAGCCGGCTCGACGCGATCCAGGCCGCCGTCCTGCGCGCGAAGCTCAAGATCTTCCCCGACGAGATCGCGGCGCGCAACCGCGCGGCGGCATATTATTCGGCTGGGCTCGCCGACGTGGTGCAGGTGCCGCGGCTCGCGCCAGGCGCGAGCTCGGTCTGGGCGCAGTACACGCTTCGACTGGCCGATCGGGACGGGCTCAGGGCGCATCTCCAGGAGGCCGGCATTCCGACGGCGGTGCACTATCCCCGGCCGCTGCACCACCAGCCGGCCTATCGTGACTTCCCGACCGCGCGCGACAGCCTCCCCGTCGCCGAGCGCCTCGCCGCCGAGGTCGTGAGCCTGCCGATGCACGGCTATCTGACCGAGGCGGTGCAGGACCGGATCATCGCGCGCGTCCGGAGCTTCTTCCGGGCCTGAGCCCGCCCGGCAAGCCCCGGGAGGGCGTTCGCGCCCGACGCCGGCCGAGGGGGGTCGATCCCCCCGAGGCCGGCGCTTCCGATGCCGGGCCTGCCGGATGGTCCCTCTTTGACCGCTCTCAAGCCCTTGGCATACAATCGGTTGTCGATACTCCGGCTCGATGGGCATGCCGGGGTCATGGCGGCCGTGACAGTGTGGCGCGCGCGGTCGCGTTGCGCCCTTGACCGGCTCGCGGCTTGCGGTCCATGAAGGGCGAGCGCCGCGCCAGCCCCTGGGGTCCCGCCGATGATCCTGCTGATCGACAACTACGACAGCTTCACCTGGAACCTCTACCACTACCTCGCCGGGCTCGGGGCCGAGGTGGTCGTGCGGCGCAACGACGAGATCACGCCCGACGCGGCGCTCGCGCGCGCGCCCTCTGCCATCGTCCTCTCGCCCGGCCCCTGCGATCCCGACCGGGCCGGCGTCTGCCTGCCGCTGATCGCCGCGGCGGCGGCGGCGCGGGTGCCGCTCCTCGGCGTCTGCCTCGGCCACCAGGCGATCGGCCAGGCCTTCGGCGGCCGCGTGCTTCGGGCGGACAGGATCATGCACGGCAAGCTCGACGCGGTGAGCCACGACGGCAGCGGCGTCTTCCGCGGTCTGCCCTCGCCCTTCGCCGCCACCCGCTACCACAGCCTCGCCGTCGAGCGCGCGAGCCTGCCTGCGACCCTCGCGGTCACCGCCGAGGTTGCAGACGGCACGATCATGGGCCTCGCGCATCGTGACCTGCCGATCCACGGCGTCCAGTTCCACCCCGAGTCGATCGCCTCCGAGCACGGCCACGCGCTCCTGCGCAACTTCCTCGACCTCGCGCGGCGCAACGCGCCGATCGCGGCATGACCGAGGGCCTCAAGCCGTTCATCGCGCGGGCGGCCACGGGTCCGCTCACCCGCCGGGAGGCCGAGGCCGCCTTCGCCGCGATCATGGAGGGCGAGGCGACGCCGGCTCAGGTCGGCGGCTTCCTCATGGCGCTGCGCACCCGCGGCGAGACCGTCGACGAGATCGCCGCCGCCGCCACCGCGATGCGGGCGAAATGCGTCCGGGTCCACGCGCCCGAGGGCGCCATCGACATCGTCGGCACCGGGGGCGACGCCAAGGGCACGCTGAACATCTCGACCGCCACGGCCTTCGTCGTCGCGGGCGCGGGCGTGCCGGTCGCCAAGCACGGCAACCGCAACCTGAGCTCGAAGTCGGGCGCGGCCGACGTGCTCGGCGCCCTCGGGATCGAGGTGATGGTCGGCCCCGAGATCGTCGAGCGCGCCATCGCCGAGACCGGGCTCGGCTTCATGATGGCACCGATGCACCACCCGGCAATGCGCCATGTCGCCGGCCCCCGGGGCGAGCTCGGCACCCGGACGATCTTCAACATCCTCGGACCCCTCACCAACCCGGCCGCCGTGCGCCGCCAGCTCACCGGCGCGTTCTCCCGCGCGATGATCCGACCGATGGCCGAGACGCTGGCCGCGCTCGGCGCCGACCGGGCCTGGGTGGTGCACGGTGCCGACGGCACCGACGAGATCTCGATCGCCGGCCCGACCTTTGTCGCCGAGCTCCGCCACGGCCGCGTCACCGAGTTCGAGGTCACGCCCGGCGATGCCGGGCTGCCGGAGCATCCTCTCGCGGCGATCATCGGCGGGAGCCCCGCGGAGAACGCCGACGCCCTGCGCGCCCTGCTCGGCGGTGCGCCCTCGGCCTACCGCGACGCCGTGCTGCTCAACGCCGCCGCCGCGCTCGTCGTCGCCGGCCGGGTGGAGGACCTGCGCGCCGGCGTCGCGCTG
>SKOX01000264.1 GCA_007119835.1 Paracoccaceae bacterium | reverse complement strand
TGAACGCGCGCTGGCTCGAGCGGTTCCTCGAGGCGATCGGGGCCGAGCGCGATGCGGCGCGCAACACGCTGCTCGCCTACGGCCGCGATCTTACCGACTACGGCGCCTTCCTCGCCCGCTCCGGGCGCGACTACGCCACCGCGACGCGCGCGGACATCGAGGGCTATCTCGAGGCGCTGGTCGGCGACGGCCGCTCGCGGGCGACGCGGGCGCGGCGTCTTTCCGCGATCCGCCAGCTTCACCGCTTCGCCTTCCTCGAGGGCTGGCGGGGCGACGACCCGGCCGCGCTCGTTCGCGGGCAGAAGCGCCAGCGCCGTCTGCCGCCCGCGCTCGGCGAGGAGGAGGTCGACCGCCTGCTGGCGGCCGTCCGCAGCCACGGCCGGAGCGAGGAGGCGCGGCTGCGCGACACCTGCCTGATGGAGCTGCTCTACGCCACCGGCCTCAGGGTCTCCGAGCTGGTCTCGCTGCCGGTCGCGGCTGTGCGCGGCGACCCGCGCATGATCCTCGTGCGCGGCAAGGGCGGGCGCGAGCGCATGGTCCCGCTCTCCGAGCCCGCGCGCGCGGCGCTTTCGGCCTGGCTCGCCTGCCGCGACGCCGCGGAGGGCGCGAATCCCGGCCGAGGCGCATCCTCGCCGCACCTGTTTCCGGCGCGCGGCCGCAAGGGCCATCTGACCCGCGAGCGATTCTTCGCCATCGTCAAGGAGCTCGCCGTCGCAGCCGGCCTCGACCCGGCGGGCATCTCGCCGCACACGCTGCGCCATGCCTTCGCGACGCACCTCCTCGCGCACGGGGCGGACCTTCGGGTGATCCAGACGCTGCTCGGCCACGCGAGCATCGCCACCACCGAGATCTACACCCACGTCCTCGACGCGCGCCTGCGCGAGTTGGTCCTCGAGAAGCACCCGCTCGGCACCGGAACCCCGCCACTTGAAGGCTGAGGCGCCGACCGCATAACCTCGGGCACCCGAAAGAGCGGAAGGATCGCCGGCCCGATGGACCCTTCAGGCGACGCGACCAGTCTGCCGATCGTGATGATCGGCCTCTTTGCCGCTTCCATCCTCCTGCTTCTGGTGCTGTCGGCGCTGTTCTCGGGCTCCGAGACGGCGCTGACGACCGCAAGCCGGGGGAAGCTGCACAGCATGGCCGAGCGCGGCGACGCCGGCGCCGAGCGTGCGCTCAAGATCACCGACGACAAGGAGCGGCTGATCGGCGCGATCCTGCTCGGCAACAACCTCGTCAACATCCTGGCCGCGGCACTGGCGACGAGCCTCTTCACCCGACTTTACGGGGAATCGGGCGTCGCGGTGGCGACACTGGTGATGACGGCGCTCGTGCTCGTCTTCGCCGAGGTCCTGCCCAAGACCTACGCCATCACCAACGCCGAGCGGATGGCGCGCGGGGTGGCCGGGCCGATCGGCCTCGTCACCCGGCTGCTCGCGCCGATCGTCAACGCCGTGCGCGCCTTCGTCCGCGCCCTGCTCGGCGTCTTCGGCGTGCAGACCGACCCGCAGGCTCGGTTTCTCGCCTTCCAGGAGGAGATCGCCGGGGCGATCGCTCTCCACCATTCCGAGGGGGCGGTCGAGAAGGCCGACCGCGACCGGCTGCTCGGCGCGCTCGACCTCGGGCAGCGGCAGGTGCAGGAGGTGATGATGCACCGTCGCGACATCGAGACGATCGACGCCGACGCCCCCGCCGGCGAGATCCTCGAGCAGGCGCTGAACTCGCCGTACACGCGCCTGCCGATCTACAAGGACGATCCGGAGAACATCATCGGCGTCGTCCACGCCAAGGATCTCAGCCGCGCGATCGCCGCCCTCCTGCGCGAGGCGCCCTCCGGTGCCGACCGCCTCGCGGACTTCGACATCACCCGGATCGCGATGGAGCCCTATTTCGTGCCCGAGACGACCCCGCTCGACGACCAGATGCGCGAGTTCCTCCGCCGGAAGGCGCACTTCGCCCTGGTGGTCGACGAGTACGGCGCGCTTCAGGGGCTGATAACGCTCGAGGACATCCTCGAGGAGATCGTCGGCGACATCTCCGACGAGCACGATCTGGCGACGCCCGGCGGCGTCGAGCTCCAGCCCGACGGCGCGGTCGAGGTGGAGGGCGTCGTCACCATCCGCGACCTGAACCGCGCCTGCGACTGGCAGCTGCCGGACGAGGAGGCGAACACCGTCGCGGGCCTTGTCATCCACGAGGCGCAGACGATCCCCACCGAGGGGCAGGTGTTCTCCTTCCACGGCTTCCGTTTCGAGGTGCTGGAACGTGACAACAACCGGCTGACGCGGCTGAGGGTGCGGCGGCTCATCGATTGAACCGCCTGTCGTCTCGCGCATTTACCGGATGCCGGAGCGAGGCCGGCGCCGGCGGGGAGGAGAGGGCATGACCGACAACCGCAAGAGGATCGATCTCGATGCGCTGCAGGAACTCGTGGACGCGATCGTCGAGGAGGCGCTCGCTTATCCCGACCACGGCAAGGCCACGCAGAAGATCGAGGCGCTGAAGGACGCAGACGTCGACCGGCTCGGCATGGCGATCTTCACGCGCGACGGTGACACGGTGGCGGGCGGCGACGCGGACGCTCCCTTCTCGATCCAGAGCATCTCGAAGGTCTTCTCGCTCGAGCTGGCGCTCGAGGCGCTTGGCGACAAGCTCTGGAAGCGGGTGGGGCGCGAGCCATCCGGCGATCCCTACAATTCGATCATGGATCTCGAGCGCCACGAGGGTTATCCGCGCAACCCCTTCATCAATCCCGGCGCGCTCGTCGTCGTCGACGCGCTCTGCGATCAGGTCGGCGGCGAAGGCGAGACCCGCGCCGTTATCGACTTCGTGGCGCGGCTGCTCGGCGAGGACGATTTCGGGATCAACGACACCGTCGCGCGCTCGGACGAGGAGGGCGGCCATCTCAACCGCGCGATGGCGAGCATGAGCAAGCATTTCGGCAACTTCCACAACGACATCGACATCGTGATGAAGGCGTATGTCCGCCAGTGCGCCATCGAGCTCTCCTGCCGGCAGCTGGCCCGCGCCGGGCGCTTCCTGATGCTCGAGGGGCACGACGCGGCCGCCCAGCGCGACCCCCAGGCGGCGCGACGGGCGCGGCGCATCCTGTCGCTGATGATGACCTGCGGGCAGTACGACGGTTCCGGCGACTTCGCCTATCGGGTCGGTCTGCCGGCCAAGAGCGGGGTCGGCGGCGGCATCCTCGCCATCGTGCCGAACACGGCGTCGATCGCGGTGTGGTCGCCCGGCCTCGATCGGAACGGCAACTCGCTGCTGGGGACGCTGGCGCTGGAGCTTCTGACCGACAAGGTGGACTGGTCGGTCTTCGGCGAGATCCCGACGCGCTGACGGCTTCAGGCCGCGGCCTCGCGGGCATAGTCCGCGATGGCAGCCATCGCCCGATCGAGATCGGATCGCAACGCCTCGAAGCCGGGGCCGCGCTGGAGCGTTTCGGGGTCGAGGTAGAGGGCGCGGTTGATCTCCACCTGCAGGCTGTGCCGCCCGGCGTCCGGCCGACCGGCGCGCTGCACCACGTAGCCGCCCTTGAAGGGCGCATTGATCGCGACGCTGTGCCCGAGGTCCGAGAGGATCTCTCTCACCCGGTCGGTGAAGGCTGCGTCCGCCGTCGTGCCGTCGCGGTCACTGACAACGAAGTCGGGCCGGATTTCCCCCGGATCCGGCGAGAGGGCGTCGCCCATGGGCCGCATCGAGTGCCAGTCCACGTGCCACACCACGCCCCAGCGCTGCACCGCCGCATCGAGTGCCGCCTCGAGGCGTGCGTGAAACGGACGCCAGTAGCCCTCGATCCGCCGGTCGAGTTCCGCATGGCTGAGCGGGTGGTCGTAGATCGCCTTTCCCGACTGGAGCTTGCGGAAGACGAGGCCGATGCCGCGCTCGCCGTAGGGGGTCGGGTTGAGCGGGCTGTGCCAGTCGTCCTCCACCACATGGGCGTCGAGATCGTCCTCCGCCCGGTTCGGGTCGATGTAGGCCCGCGGGAAGTCGGCTGCCACAAGCACGATTCCGTGCGCGGGGGCCGAGGCGACGAGATCGTCCACGAAGCGATCCTCGTAGCCGACGAGATCCTCGAGCGGCACGGCCGGCGCGAAGTCGGGCGGGAAGCGCCGACCGCTGTGGGGCGAATCGAAGACCACCGGAACCGTCGTTTCCGGCACAGGTTCACGGACGAGGACGTAATCGCTGTCTCCGGGCGTCAAGTGCACGTCTTCTCTCCAGGCATGCGCGCGCGCTCCAGGCGCCAATCACGCTACAGTAACGTTTCGCGGCTATTGTCCGACCTGTCCGGGGGTGCTTCGGGACCCCGGGATGCGCGACTTCCTCCCTGTTGGACCTGGCCGCGGAGTTCGGCTCCGCGGCCCTTTTTTTGCGACAGCGC
>SKOX01000221.1 GCA_007119835.1 Paracoccaceae bacterium | reverse complement strand
CGATCGCCGCCCTCGTGCCGCGCCCGAACAATCCGCGGACCCATTCGAAGAAGCAGATCGAGCAGATCGCACGCTCGCTGCAGCACTTCGGCTTCACCAACCCGGTGCTGATCGACGACCGCAACGGCATCGTCGCCGGCCACGGGCGCGTGGCGGCCGCCAGGCTGATCGGGCTTGCGGACATCCCGACGGTGCGGCTGCGCGACATGAACGAGGCCGACATCCGGGCCTACGTCATCGCCGACAACAAGCTCGCGGAGAACGCCGGCTGGGACCGGACGCTGCTCGCGCTGGAGTTCCAGTACCTCTCCGAGCTCGAGGATGCGTTCGACCTCTCGCTCACCGGCTTCGAGCTGCCGGAGATCGACGTCGCGCTCTCCGAACTCGTGCTCGACGGCGGCGAGGACGGCCCCGATCCCGCCGATGAAGTGCCGGAGGTTGCGCCCGGGCCTGCCGTCTCGCAGGCGGGCGACATCTGGCACATCGGCGCGCACCGGCTCATCTGCGGCAACTCGCTGGCCCGCGAGACCTACGCGGCGCTCCTCGGTGACGCCCGGGCCCAGATGGTCTTCACCGACCCGCCGTACAACGTCCCGATCGACGGGCATGTCTGCGGGTCGGGATCGGTGCAGCACCGCGAGTTCGCGATGGCTTCGGGCGAGATGTCACCGGCCGAGTTCACCGACTTCCTGTCGCGCGTCTTCTCTCACCTGGCCGAGTTCAGTGCCGACGGCTCGATCCACTTCCAGTGCATGGACTGGCGGCACATGGGCGAAATGCTGAGCGCAGGCGGCAAGGCCTACGGCGAGCTGAAGAATCTCTGTGTCTGGGCCAAGACCAACGGCGGCATGGGCTCGCTCTACCGCTCGCAGCACGAGCTGGTCTTCGTCTTCAAGGCAGGGCGCGCGCCGCACATCAACAATGTCGAGCTCGGGCGGCACGGCCGCTACCGCACGAACGTCTGGACCTATCCCGGCGTCAACAGCTTCGGAGGCGCGCAGGGCGACCTGGCGCTGCATCCGACGGTGAAACCCGTCGCCCTGGTGCGCGACGCCATCCTCGACTGCTCGCACAGGAACGGGATCGTGCTCGACGCCTTCGCGGGATCCGGCACGACGCTGGTCGCGGCCGAGCAGACCGGCCGCCGCGGCTTCGGCATCGAGATCGATCCGCATTACTGCGACGTCATCCTGCGCCGCCTCGCCGATCTCTGCGGCCTCGAGGCAAGGCTCGGGCAGGCCGGCCCCGACTTCGCGGCGGTAGCGGCGCAACGCGGCGCGGCCCTGACAGCGGGCGAGCCCGCCGCTGCATCGCGAGGCGCCGCGGCATGACGCAGGCGGACGACAACGACGAGAAGGTAGGCTACGGCCGCCCACCTCAGGCTACGCGTTTCAAGAAGGGGCAGTCGGGCAACCCCAAGGGCCGGCCGAGGAAACGCGATGGCGTCGAGCTCGATCTGAACCGACTGCTCAAGCCTGTCGTGGTGACGATCGGCGGCCAGCCGCGCGAGATGCAGCCCAAGGAGATCGAGCTGCGCCAGCTGCTCGACAAGGCCATCAAGAAGACCGACCTGCGCGCGATCGAGTATCTGCTCGGGCTGTTCGCCCAGCACGGAGCGATCCGCCCGCCCGCCCGGCGCCAGGTCAACGGCGTCGTGCATCTCCCCAACAACATGCCCACGGCCGTGGCACACGCTGCGTTCGCCCACTTCGGGCCGCCGCCGTGGAAGGCGAGGCAGCTCACGCCGCTCAAGCGCCGTTACCTGGCCGAACGCAGCGAAGCGGACCGCATCCACGACGAGATCGTCGGGTACGAGCTGTAACCCGTGACCGATCCAACGAAGAAGGGCACCGGCCACCGTGTCCCGCCGGAGCAGCACCGGTTCGGACCCGGCAGGCCCGGCAACAGGAAGGGGCGGCCGAAGGGCTCGAAGAACACCAGGACGATCGTGCGCGAGTTGTCCGCCGAGCGGCACGTCGTGAAGGAGAACGGCGAGCCGGTCGCCTACACCACGGCCGAGTTGCTCTTCATCACACTGGCGCGGAAGGCGATGACGGGCGACGTGAGGGCGAGCAGGCTTCTCGACAAGTACCGCGCGATGTTCGAACTCGAGCCAGCGGAAATGCCGGGCGGCGTGCTTCTGGTGTTCGACGACATGACCGTGGAGGAATGGGAGCTCAACCTCAAGGCGCACAACGCTCGAAACGCCTACCTGGAACGCACCGAGTGGCGCGCGGCCTCGGACGACTGAACGTGCGCCGCCGCGTCGCTGGGTCGGCAGCCGCGATGCCACCCGCCTGCCCGCCGCGCGTCGTGTTCTACGCGGCACCCGCGTCCGTTCCCGGCCCGGGCTTCCGGTCCCGCCGGTGGATACGGATGCCCGGCCCCGCGTCCGGGCTGCCGATGAACTCGATCCCGGCATCCTCCAGAGCCCGCCTTACCCGGTCGAGAGTGGCCGACCGGCTCGGGGGAATGCCGGTGCCCAGCTCGAACCGCTTCACGGTCTGAACCCCGACTCCGGCCCGCCCGGCGAGGTCCACGGCCGACCATCGCAGGGCCGCGCGCGCGGATCGGATCTGCTCACTCGTGATCATGGACTTGAGCCTTTGCGGTACGCATGGTACCGATAATGATGCTCCAGAAGCCGCATCAGGGCAAGATGGTAAACTGGGCAAGATGGCAATGGGGCAAGATGGTAACGGAGCGGAGGCGGTAAAAGGACAAGATGAAACCCGCGACGCACGTCACCGCCACGCAGACCTGGCAAGCGGCGCTCGACCGCCTGGAGGGCGCCTTCGCTCCGGCGACGCTCAGGAACCACCGGGACAGCTTCGCGGTCTTCGCCGCCTGGTGCGCATCGCGCGGACTGGCGCCCCTGCCGGCGAGCGCCGACCAGGTCGCCGCCTTCCTCGCCGATCACGGGATCACCGCGAGCCCGCCGACCCTGAAGCGGCGGCTGAGCGCGATACGCCGGCTGCACCACCTGGCGGGCCTGCCCGACCCCACCGACGACGAGTTCGTGGTCATCGCGCTTCGCCGGGCGCAGCGCGCCAACCCGCGGCGTCCCGTGCAGGCGCTGGGGCTCACGCGCGCGCGCCGGGACAGGCTGATGGCGGCCTGCGGCAGCGACGTGATCGGGCTGCGCAACCGCGCCCTGCTGGCGGTGGGCTACGACACGCTCTGCCGGCAATCGGAGCTCGTCGCGCTCCGGCTCGAGGACCTGGAGCCGGTGCCCGGCGACCGGCTTCGCGTGCTGGTGCGCCGGGCCAAGAACGACCCGTTCGGCATGGGGCGGACGGCGTGGATCTCCGCTGCCGCTGCGCGGGAGCTCCGCGCCTGGCTCGCCGCCGCCGGCATTGCCCGGGGCCCGCTCTTCCGGGTGGTCCGTCACGGCGTGGTGCGCGACCGGCAGCTCGGCGCGACCGCCGTGGCCGGGGTGCTGCGCAAGCTCGGGCAACTGGCCTGCCTGCCGGAGCCCGAGGCGGCACGATTGTCGGGGCATTCGCTTCGGGTCGGTGCGGCGCAGGACCTGATGACGGACGGCCGGAGCCTCGCTGTCATCATGCGCGCCGGCGGCTGGAAGTCGCAGGCGATCGTCGCGCGCTACACCCAGGCCGCGGATCCCGGCATCTGGGACTGAAGCGAGCGACGGGGGCCGGATGCCACGGGAAACCAAGCTGCCGCGACCGGGAGCGCCGGGCGCAGGCGTCGCCCGAGCCAGCGGCGCGCCCGAGGACGGACCGAAGCCTGGTGCCGGGCCTTCGCAGGAGGCCTCGGAGGACTGGCGAGCGGCGCTTGAGCAGCTCGACGGCGCCTTCTCCGCGAGCACGATGCGCAGCTACAGGAACGACTTCGCCGCCTTCGCCGCCTGGTGCGCGGCAAAGGGCCTGGAGGCGCTTCCGGCGACCGCTGCGGTGGTGGCCGGCTTCCTCGACGACCAGGCGGCACACCTCAGCCCGGCTACGCTCCGGCGCAGGATCGCCGGGATCCGCAAGGTGCACCGCCTGATGCGGCACGCGGATCCCACGGCCGACGACGCCGTCCTCTACGCCCTGCGCCGGGCAAGCCGCATGAAGTCGTGCCGCCCCGAGCAGGCGCTCGCCATGACGCGGGCGCGCCGCGACGCGCTCATCGCTGCATGCGGCGATGAGCTGCGCGGGCTTCGCGACAAGGCGCTCGTGGCGGTCGGCTACGACACGCTCTGCCGGCGGTCCGAGATCGTCGCGCTGCGCGTCGAGGACATCGCGCCGCGCGACCGCGGCGGCGCGACCGTCACGCTGCGCAGGTCGAAGACCTGCCCGGTGGAGCTGGCGCGGACCGCCTGGATCTCGACCGGCGGCTTGGGCCTCCTGCACGCGTGGCTCGAAGCCGCCGCGATCACCGAGGGGCCCGTCTTCCGGCCGGT
>SKOX01000301.1 GCA_007119835.1 Paracoccaceae bacterium | reverse complement strand
GACGACGACTACCTCATCCTTTCGACCATCCACTCGGCGAAGGGGCAGGAGTGGCGATCGGTCTACGTGCTGAACTGCGTCGACGGCTGCATCCCGTCCGACCTCGCCACGGGCACGCCCGCGGAGATCGAGGAGGAGCGGCGGCTGCTCTACGTCGCCATGACGCGGGCCAGGGACAGCCTCCACCTGATCACGCCGCTCCGGTTCTACACGCACGGACAGGCGAAGCGCGGCGACCGGCATGTCTACGCGGCGCGGAGCCGG
Organism: Paracoccaceae bacterium; assembly: GCA_007119835.1. GTDB lineage: Bacteria > Pseudomonadota > Alphaproteobacteria > Rhodobacterales > Rhodobacteraceae > Amaricoccus. The sequence goes on along the minus strand of SKOX01000301.1, from coordinate 4,155 downwards.
TTCCTGCCGGAGCACATTCTCGACGGCTTCGACGTGCGCAACTGGATCTCCACGCAGGCCGCAAGAAGCGCGGCGCAAACGATCCCGCCGCGCGACCTGAAGCCTCGGATGCGCGAGATGTTCTAGATCGAGCGGCCCTCAAGCGCGCTACCGACATGCGCAGGCGGGCGGCGCGTCTGCCGGCGGCCTGCGGCAACAAGACTGCCGCCGTGAGGGGCGGAGGGAGGCTCCGGCCAACGCCGGAACCTCCCGAGCCCGCGTCACTTGAAGGCGTGGTCCGTCACCTTGTGGGTCCAGGCCTCGTCGCCCGGGTGCTCGGTGATCACCGGGTCAGATCCGGCCGCGAGCAGCGTCTCCACCGTCCGCTCGAAATCGGCCGGATCGAGCGCGCCGTCGGAGCCTTCGACCAGGTTGGCCACCTCGCCCATCATCCGGATCTGGTGATGCTCCTGCTGGGCACCGGTCTCGTCGTATTCGAGCACGATCATCGCGGCGTCTTCCGGGTTCTCGACCGCCCAGTCCCAGCCGCGCATCGAGGCCCGCACGAAGCGCGCCATCCGATCGACGAACTCCTCGTCCTCGAGCCGCTCCTCGAGCACGTAGAGCCCGTCCTCGAGCGTCGCGACCCCCTCGTCCTCGTACTTGAACGTGGTCAGGTCGTCCTCGCTGAAGCCCGCGTCGATCACCTGCCAGTACTCGTTGTAGGTCATCGTCGAGATGCAGGCCGCCTGGTTCTGCAGCAGGGGATCGACGTTGAAGCCCTGGCGCAGGACCGTCACCCCGTCCTCGCCCCCGTCGGTCGGGATGCCGAGCGTCGCCATCCAGCTCAGGAACGGGAACTCGTTGCCGAAGAACCAGACCCCGAGCGTCTCGCCGGGGAAGTCCTCGACGCTGGTCACGCCGCTGTCGTTGCGGCAGGTCAGCATCATGCCCGAGCGCTTGAAGGGCTGGGCGATATTGACGAGCGGCAGCCCGGCTTCGCGCGCGGCAAGCGCCGCCGGCATCCACTCGACGATGACGTCGGCGCCCCCGCCGGCGATCACCTGGGGCGGCGCGATGTCCGGCCCGCCGGGGTTGATCGTGACGTTGAGCCCCTCCTCGTCGTAGTAGCCCCTCTCGAGCGCCACGTAGTAGCCGGCGAACTGCGCCTGGGTCACCCACTTGAGCTGCAGCGTCACGTCGTCGGCCGAGGCCGTGCCCGCCGCGAGGAACGCCGCCGCAGCGGCACCCGCCATAAGTCGTGTCATTGAAGTCTCTCCCGTGTTGATCATGTTTTTCTTCCTCCCCTATCCCCTCTGCGAGGGATGCCAGAAGGTGGCCGCCCGTTCGAGGAGGGCGACCAGCCCGTAGAACGACGAGCCGGCAAGGGCTGCGACGGCGATGCCGGCCCAGACCATGTCGAGCGCAAGGCGGCCGACCTCGGTCGAGATGCGGAATCCCAGCCCGTATGTCGGCGACCCGAAGAACTCGGCGACGATCGCGCCGATGAGAGCCAAGGTCGTGCAGATTTTCAAGCCGTTAAAGATGAAAGGTGCCGCCGCGGGCAAACGAAGCTTCACAAGTGTCTGCCAGTAGCTCGCCGCGTAGGTTCGCATCAGGTCGCGCTGCGATCGCTCGGCGGCGGCGAGGCCCTCGACGGTGTTGACCAGCATCGGGAAGAAGCACAACAGCACCACCACCGCCGCCTTCGACTCCCAGCCGAAGCCGAACCACATAACCATGATCGGCGCCATGCCGATGATCGGCAGCGCCGCGGCGAAGTTGCCGACCGGCAGCAGCCCGCGGCGCAGGAACGGATACCGGTCGGCGACGATGCCGGTGAGGACGCCTGCGCCGCAGCCGATGGCGTAGCCTGCGAGCGCGCCCTTGAAGAAGGTCTGCACCAGATCGCCCCAGAGCACGGGCCAGCTCGATGCCAGCCGTGCCACGATGGCGGACGGCGGCGGCAGGATGACGGGCGAGACGTTCAGGCCCCGCACCAGCATCTCCCAGAGCACGAGCAGGGTGATCCCGAACAGCGCCGGCATCAGGAGCGCGGTCACCCGCGTGCGCGGCCGGCGCGAGAGCTGCACGTTCGTCCACCATGCAGCCGCCCAAAACGCGAGCGCGCCCGCGACCATGCCGTTCACGCCACAACCCCCATGGCGCGCTTGGTCAGCCGCTCGACGAGGCCCACGGCACCGACGAGGCAGGCGGCCAGGATCGCGGCCATGACCAGCGCCGACCAGATCTGCACCGTCTGCCCGAAATAGCTGCCCGACAGCATCCGCGCCCCGAGGCCCGCGACCGCGCCGGTCGGAAGCTCGCCGATGATCGCGCCCACCAGGGATGCCGCGACGCCGACCTTGAGCGAGGCGAACAGGTAGGGGACGGCCGCCGGCCAGCGCAGCTTCCAGAAGGTCTGGGAGGTGCTCGCGTTCCAGGTCCGCATCTGGTCCATCAGCATCGGCTCGGGGCTGCGCAGCCCCTTCACCATGCCGACCGCGACCGGGAAGAAGCTGAGATACATCGAGATCACCGCCTTCGGCATCAGCCCGGTGACGCCGAGGCTTGCCAGCACCACGATGATCATCGGCGCGATGGCGAGGATCGGGATGGTCTGGCTCGCGATCACCCAGGGCATCACCGAAGCGTCCATCGCGCGGTTGAGCACGATGCTCGCGGCCAGCACCACCCCCAGCAGCGCGCCGAGCCCGAAGCCCACCGCGGTGGCCGAGAGCGTGATCCAGGCGTGATAGACGAGGCTGCGCCTCGACGTCGGCGCGACCTCCATCGTGGTCCGCCAGAGCTCGGCCCCGACCTGGTGCGGCGCCGGCAGCCGCGGCCGGTCTTGGGACCAGGTCGCCGCGACGAGATCGACCGGCCCGAGCTCGACACCTGCCCGCCCCGCCTGGTCGTAGGCCCAGGGCGCGTTCAGCCAGACCGCGCCCGCGTACCAGATCACGACGAGCGCCGCGACCACGGTCAGCACCGGCAGCGCATTGCCCTGAACAAGCCGCCGACCGATCCGCGCCGGCCCGGCGACGCCCGCGCCCGAGGCGACCGACCGCAGCGAGACGCCGGCCTCAGATGTCATCGCCGATCCCCGCCCGCAGCCCGTCGCGCACCCGGGCGGCGATCTCGAGAAAGTCGTGGCTCTCGCGGATGTGCAGCGGCCGCTCCTGCGGCAGCGGGCTCTCGATCACGTCGGTCACGCGACCGGGGCGCGGGCTCATCACCACGATCCGGGTCGAGAGATACACCGCCTCCGGGATCGAGTGGGTGACGAAGCCGATGGTCTTGCCCGTCCGCGCCCAGAGCGCCAGCAGCTGCTCGTTGAGCTTGTCGCGCACGATCTCGTCGAGGGCCCCGAAGGGCTCGTCCATCAAGAGGATGTCGGCGTCGAAGGCGAGCGCGCGGGCGATCGACGCCCGCTGCTGCATTCCGCCCGAGAGCTGCCAGGGATACTTCTTCTCGAACCCGGTCAGCTCCACGAGCTCGAGCACGCGCGTCGTCCGCTCCCGCGCCTCATCGCGGCCGTAGCCCATGATCTCGAGCGGCAGGCGGATGTTGCGCTCGATGCTGCGCCACGGGAAGAGGCCGGCGGCCTGGAAGACGTAGCCGTAGGCGCGGTTGCGCCGCGCCTCGTCCGGGCTCATGCCGTTGACCGTGATCGTGCCCGCCGTCGGCTGCTCGAGGTCGGCGGCCACCCGCAGGAACGTGGTCTTGCCGCAGCCCGACGGTCCGATGAACGTCACGAAGTCGCCCTTCTCGATCGCCAGGTTGACGTCGGTCAGCGCATGCACCGGCCCGTCGCCGGTCTGGAACGTCAAACCGAGCCCGCGGGCCTCGATCACTGCCATGTCGCCTCAGACGCCCGACGGGATGTTCGTCGGGTCGCGATCGACCCGGCGCGGCGCCGTCAGTTCCTTCCACTTCGACAGCGCCGCGTGCGCCGCCGGAAAGGCGGGCCGCGGCACGAAGCGGCCGCGGCCCGGCTGCGGCTGGCTGTTCTGGCCGTCGGCCCAGACCACCTCGCCGCGGCTCAGCGTCATGCGCGGCAGGCCGGTCACCTGCAGCCCCTCGAACACCGAGTAGTCGAGAACCGACTTCTGGGTCGACGCCGACAGGGTCCGCGAGAGCTTGGGGTCCCAGACCACGATGTCGGCGTCGGCG
>SKOX01000038.1 GCA_007119835.1 Paracoccaceae bacterium | reverse complement strand
GTGGGCCGGGTGCCGCGCGTGCGGCACCCGGGGGTCGGGGTCACTCCGGCTCGTAATAGCCGACGGCGCAGACGAGATCGTCGACGCGGGTGACGTAGGAAGACTTCTGGATCGGCTCGGTCTCGCCCGGGCGCGGCCACATGTAGTCGACCTGGTTGAACTCGCCTTCCTCGGCCGTCTCGTAGATCCGCTCGCCGAAGGGCTCGCCCGCGCGATCCTCCAGGTCGCGCAGGCTCTGGCCCTCGAGTGTCGGATGGACGACGAAGTCGCCGTCCTCGTCGCCGCAGAAGACGTAGAGGTCGCGGTCGCGGAACTCGTCGTCGGTGCGGAACCGCTCGAGCGCTTCATCCCGGTCATCCTCGATCGCGGCGACCGCGTTCTCGAGCATCTCGCGCGCCTCTTCGGGCGAGCCGAATTCGTCCTCGGCCTGCGCGAAGGCGACGCCGGCGACACCTACGGCCAGCGCGGATGCCATCAACAATGCACGCATTCCCCTTTTCCTCCCTCGGTCATGTGGGGAGCCGAGGATGATCGCGGCGCGAGGCGCCTGCAACGAGCATTTACAACGTTACAGGGAGGCCGGCGGCATTCCGCCTTCCGGTCGCTCAGAGGAGCCCGAGGTCGCGGTCGGTCGCGGGCGGGCCGAACTTGTCGCGCGGCGGCCAGGGTCGCTTGCGCCAGTGCGGCTCGAAGACGAAGGAGGACCGCGTGCGGCCGGGCGGGAGCGCGCCGTTGCCGCAGCCGAGGGCATAGTCGTGGTAGAGCTTCACGACCTGCTCGCGCGTGACCTGCTGCGCCGCCGGATGCTCGACGCAGGCGTCGCGCCATGCCCGGACGCGGGCGAGATCGGCCGGAATGTCGAAGCCCTCGTAGTAGTCGAGGAACCAGAAGCGCATGAAGAGCGGCGTGAAGACGGTCTCCGCCCAGCCGAAGCGCTCGAAGAGGAAGGGGCCGCTGCCGCCATGCCGGCGCAGGAAGGCGTCGAGGGCGGCGAGTTCGTCCGTCATCCGCGCGCGGTGCGCGTCGCGCGCCGCCGGATCGCGGTTCATCACGAAGCCATAGCCGGCCGTGCCGAAGCCGCCTTCGCGGGCGACGAGCATCGACTCGACCCCGTGCCGGTAGGGGTCGGGCTCGGCGACGGCCGGCTCGGGCAGGCGCGCCTCGAGGTAGCGCATCAGCACGAGGCTCTCGCGGAGAATGCCGCCGTCCTCGGTCTCCAGCACCGGCAGCGGCACCGGACCGCCGGTCTTGGCGGCGAGCCAGTCGGGCCGCGGTTCGGTGATGTCGACCACGTGGAAGTCGACCGCGTCCGGCCGGTCCTTCAGCGCGAGCAGGATCTCGAGGCGCTGGGAGAACGGGCACACGGGGATGTGATAGACGACGGGCTTCGCCATGCTCTCAGACCCCGGAAAAGGCGACGCCCGCGCCGGGGGGCGCGGGCTCGGGCAGGCTCGGAGCGCGGGCTTCGATCAGAAGCCGAGGCCCTCGTATTTCTTCTTGAACTTCGACACGCGGCCGCCGGTGTCCATCAGGCGCTGCGAGCCGCCGGTCCAGGCCGGGTGCGTCGTCGGGTCGACGTCGAGCTGCAGCGTCTGACCCTCCGCGCCGTAGGTCGAGCGGGTGCGGTAGCTCGTGCCGTCGGTGAGCTTGACCTCAATGAAATGGTAGTTCGGGTGGATGTCGGCTTTCATCGTGGCTCTCCTCAGGCTTCGGTCTTGCCGCGCGGCGTGTCGGCCTTGGGGCGGTAGTTGGTCTTCTCGACGATGCGGGCGGATTTGCCCCGGCGCTCGCGCAGGTAGTAGAGCTTGGCGCGGCGGACCTTGCCGCGGCGGACGACGTCGATCGACTCGATGTTCGGCGAGTGCAGCGGGAAGACGCGCTCGACGCCCTCGCCGAAGCTGATCTTGCGCACCGTGAAGGAGGCGCCGATGCCCTCGCCGCCCTTGCGCGAGATGCAGACGCCCTCGTAGGCCTGCACGCGCGTCCGGGCGCCCTCGGTGACCTTGTAGCCGATCCGGACGGTGTCGCCGGGGCCGAAGTCGGGGATGGTCTTGGCCAGAGCCGCGATCTGCTCGCGCTCGATCTGTTCGATGATGTTCATTCGCCGTCGTCCTTCCGTGGCTCGCCTGGTGCGGCGATGGTCTGCGCGTCCGAGAGCTCTGCCTCTCCTGCCGGGTCGTCCAGGCCGCGGTCCGCGGCGTAGGCCCGCCAGAGGTCGGGACGTCGTTCCTTCGTCAGCCGCTCCGCCTCCTGGCGTCGCCATGCGGCGATCCGGCCGTGATGTCCCGAGAGGAGAACCTCGGGCGTCGCGCGGCCTTCCCAGACGGGCGGGCGGGTATATTGCGGGTGCTCCAAGAGGCCGGAGGTGAAGGATTCCTCCTCCAGCGACTCGGGGTTCCCGAGGACGCGGGGTATAAGCCGAACAACCGCGTCGATCAAGGCGAATGCGGCCGGCTCGCCGCCCGTGAGCACGAAGTCCCCGAGCGAGACCTCCTCGAGGGCGCGGGCCTCGAGCAGGCGCTCGTCGATGCCCTCGAAGCGGCCGCAGACGAGCACGAGCCCCGGCGCGGCGGCGAGGCGGCGGGCGAGGGGCTGGTCGAAGCGCCGGCCGCGGGGCGAGAGCACGAGGGCGGGCCAGTCCTCGGCGCCTTCCCTTGCGGCGTCGAGCGCCCGGGCGAGGATGTCGGCGCGCATGACCATGCCGGGACCGCCGCCGGCGGGGGTGTCGTCGACGGTGCGGTGGCGGTCGGTGGCGTGGGCGCGGATGTCGCGCGCCTCGAGGCGCCAGACGCCGTCCTGCAGGGCGCGGCCGGTCAGCGCATGCCCCAGCGGGCCCGGGAACATCTCCGGGTAGAGGGTGAGGACGCGGGCGGTCCAGGGTGCGGTCATGGGTCAGGGCCGGCGCGACGCACGGCGCCGGACCAGGCACGCGCCCGACGAGATGCGGAAGGTCTCATGGCGCCTGCGGGCCTCACGCTTCGAACAGGCCGGCCGGCGGGTCGGCGATCAGGCGGCCGGCGGCGAGGTCGACGGTCGGAACGGTCGCCCGCGTGAACGGGAGCAGCACGCTCTCGGCGCCCGGCCGTTCGATCTCGAGCAGATCGCCGGCGCCATGGTCGTGCACCGCCCTGACCCGGCCGAGGGCGCCGCCGCCGGTGTCGAGGACGGTGAGCCCGATCAGGTCGGCGTGGTAGAACTCGTCGTCGCCCGCCGGCGGCAGGCGGTCGCGCGGCGCGTAGAGGCGGGTGCCGCGCAGGGCCTCCGCGGCGTCACGATCGGCGACGCCGGAGAGGTGCGCGGAGAAGGCGCCTTGCAGGCTCCGCGTGATCGTGACGACGAAACTCCGGCTGCCGTCCTCGGTCTCGAGCGGGCCGTAGTCGGCAATCGCCCCGGGCTCGGCGCAGAACGACTTGAGCCGCACCTCGCCGCGCACACCGTAGGCCCCGGCGACGGCGCCGAGACAGACACGGGCTTCGGGCGGGCTCATCGCGGGGCCGGGGCCCGGCCGATCACTCGGCCGGTGCCTCCTCGGCCGGTGCCTCGGTCGCGGCCGCCGCCTTCTCGGCGCGGGCCTTGGCGCGCTCCTGCGCGGCCTTGCCGGGCTCGCCCTTCTTCAGATTGGCGCGGACCGCCTTCTCGCGCAGGCCTGCCGCCTCGAGGAAGCGGGCGACGCGGTCGGTCGGCTGGGCGCCCTGGGCGAGCCAGTGCTGCACCCGGTCGGTGTCGATGCGGACGCGGTTCTCGTTGTCCTTGGGCAGCAGCGGGTCGTAGGTGCCGAGCTTCTCGAGGAAGCGGCCGTCGCGCGGCGAGCGCGAGTCGGCGGCGACGATCGAGTAGTGCGGGCGCTTCTTGGACCCGCCGCGGGCGAGCCGGATCTTCATGGCCATGGTCTTCAGTCTCCTTGGGTGGTGCTGCCGGCAGCGGCGGCCGGGTTGGAGCCGCGCTCGGCGGCGTTCTCCTCGAGATGCCTCTCGTGGTGACGGATCACCTCCGAGATGATGAAGGCGAGGAACTTCTTGGCGAAGGCCGGGTCGAGGTCGGCCTCGGCGGCGAGCCGCTCGAGCCGCGCGATCTGCCGCGCTTCCCGTGCGGGGTCGGAGGGCGGCAGGTCGTGCTCGGCCTTGAGCCGGCCCACGCCCTGGGTGTGCTTGAACCGCTCGGCCAGCGTGAACACGAGGATCGCGTCGAGCCGGTCGATCGACTCGCGATGCTCCCGCAGCAGGTCGGCGGCGCGCCGGGCCGCGTCGGCGCTCATCGTGCGTCCTCGCCCTGTCGCCGCTGGCGGCAGGCGACGCAGCCGTCGAACCCGGTCTGGAGCGTCGACGCGGTCATTTCTTCTTGCCGAGCCCCGAGAGGCCGGGCGGAAGCTGCATCCCCGGCGGCAGCGCGCCCGGGCCCGGCATGCCGCCGCCGAGGCCCGGCAGGCC
>SKOX01000206.1 GCA_007119835.1 Paracoccaceae bacterium | reverse complement strand
ATGGCAGCCACACGGACGGGGCCGTCACTCGAGTTTCTGCGCATCGTCGAAGCATGGCGCGACAAGGCCCACGACCGGAAGTGACCCGCCATGACCGGAGCCGCGCCACTGCCCGACAATGCAACGGCGTTTCACCGGCGCGCTGGCCGGATTGCCCTGAGCGCGATCGGTGAAGCGAACCTTGAACCGGGTCCGGTTCACCTGTTCTAAGGGTTGCGTCGGCGGCGGCGAAGCAGGGCAAAGAACCTGTTGCGATCGCTTCCGCGATGAAATAGTTGACCCCAAATCCTTATGTTGATAGAATTTATATATTCGAAACAAGGACTTATCCATGGATCCTGGCGCCCCAGCCATGTTTCGGAAAAAGACGAGCAAAAACAACGACTGCGGCCTGCTGACCGGCGGGATCCAGCCGGACGTCGCACAACGTGTCGCACATTGTGCCGCACACGATGCCCCACATCCTTGGCGACTTTCCCACCGAACCAGAATCGCTGATCGTGTTCTCCGTGATCATGTTCGCCAACGCGCTGGCGATGGCGGCAAGCGCGGCCTACGTGGCGCGCCGGGTGCATCTGCATGCCGGCTGCGAAGCCCCGTCGCTGATCCAACGGACGGTGTTCCACAGCGTGGCCGGCTCGGCGGCGACGGCCGTCTCGATCTTGATGGCCTACTTGCAAGATCCGCTTGTCGGAGCCCTCGCGTGGACGCTTGTCCCGCTCTCGCTGGCCGTCCACCATGTGAGAACGACCGCCGCACCGGCCCATCTGACTGTGGACGCCGCGCAGATGAAGCGGGAGGGAGGACGATGCTCGCAACAAGGCGGTTCTTGGGTTGCGTCCGCTCCGGTGCGGCGCGATCGACGGGCTAGGGGGCGCTGAGTCCCAGGCTCCTTCTTGCCTCCCGCCCCTGCTCCGGAGCAGGGCGCGCGGCACCCCGTAGATGGCCCTCCACCGCGAGGAGCCAGAGGATCACGCCGCCGCCGCCAAGGGTCTGCGCTGCAAGGAGTGAAAGCAGAAACAGCATCACACGGCTCCGTCTTTGTGCGGGTCACGAGGCTCTTGGAGTTCGCGGGGTTGTTTGCCGCACCCTCGTCAGCGCGGCGCCGGCGCGCGACAGTCCGAGGCCCCTCATGATCGCGCCCCGAGACCGCGCTGGCGACAGTGCTAGATTGCCCGGCAAGGCAGGTCCTGCCGGCCCCGCCGGCTGGCGGGGCCGGAGACCGGCGCTTGACGGGTCATTCGGCAGGAGCTGCCGGCGGTGCGCCCTCGCTCTCCGCGGCGTCCTCCGGCGGGTCGGCCAGAAGGGTCGACCAGATCGCGGCGCCCGCCGCGGCGCCGAGCAGCGGCGCGAGCCAGAACAGCCAGAGCTGGCCGATCGCCCCGGTCTCGGCGAACAGGGCGACCGCCGTCGAGCGTGCCGGGTTCACCGATGTGTTGGTCACCGGGATCGAGATCAGGTGGATGAGCGTGAGCCCCAGCCCGATGGCGATCGGCGCGAAACCGGCCGGCGCCCGTGCCGAGGTCGCGCCGAGGATGATCAGCAGGAAGGCCGCCGTCAGCACGACCTCGATCAGGAGGGCCGAGGTCAGGCCGTAGCCGCCGGGCGAGAGGGCGCCGTAGCCGTTCGAGGCGAAGCCGCCCGCGCTCCAGCCGGGCGCGCTCGACGCGATCAGGTAGAGCACGACGGCGGCCACGAAGCCGCCGAGGAGCTGCGCGCCCCAGTAGCCGGGCAGGTCCCCCCAGGAGAACCGGCCCGACACGGCGAGGCCGAGCGAGACCGCGGGATTGAAATGGCCGCCGGAGATGTGGCCGACGGCATAGGCCATGGTCAGCACCGTCAGGCCGAAAGCAAGCGAGACGCCGACGAACCCGATCCCGAGCTCGGGAAAGCCCGCCGCCAGCACGGCGCTGCCGCAGCCACCGAAGACGAGCCAGAATGTGCCGAGGAACTCGGCGGAGAGTTTCTTCATCATGCGCTTCCCGGTAAGGGACGACGGAGCCGCCCACGTGTGTCTTCATTGGATTTCGCAGCGCGGTCCGACGGCCCGCACCGCCCTTTCCTGCTCAGCCGGCAGGAGAGGCCGGCCCGCGACAGCGGACCGGCCGGCACTCGCTACGCAACATCCGTCTCGCGGGCGGCCCGCTGCCGAGATGGCAGGACAACGCGCGCCCGCATGCCGACCCGAAGCACCGCCGCGCGGGCCGTGGAGCCTTGTCCCGGTGTCGCTGCCCGGGCGGTCATGGCGCGCGAAACACCGTGCGAAAGCCGATGTGGTTGGAGCCGAGGGCTTGCTCCTGCGGCTGGCGCGCGGCCGGGCGATAGCGGGCGCAGAAGTTCGGCGTGCAGAGCCAGGAGCCGCCCTTGACCGTCACCTGGCGCGCGTCGCCCTCCTGCGAGCCGGGGCTCGGCGACCACGCGTCCTCGACATATTCCCACACGTTGCCCGCCATGTCGTGGAGACCGTAGCCGTTCGGCGGGAAACACCCGGCGGGCGCGGTGGTCAGCCAGCCGTCGTCGCGCGTGTTCTTCGTCGGGAACTCCCCCTGCCAGGTGTTGGCCTTCCAGCCGGCCGCGGGATCGTAGACCTCGCCCCAGGTGTAGTCGGCGCCGACGAGACCGCCCCGGGCGGCCCACTCCCACTCCGCCTCGGTCGGAATGCTCCGCCCCGCCCAGTCGGCATAGGCGCGGGCATCCTCGATCGCGATGTGCACGACCGGATGGTGCTCGAAGCCCTCGAGCGAGCTGCCGGGGCCGAGCGGCGCGCGCCAGCTGGCGCCGTGCACGTAGCGCCACCAGCGCGTATGATCGTCGAGCGCCACGGGCTCGGCGGGCGGTGCGAAGACCATCGAGCCCGGCGCCCGGAGGGACTCGGGCACGTCCGGATAGTCCTCGGCGGCAAGGCCGCGCTCGGCGATGGTCTGGTAGCCGGTAGCCGTCACGAAGGCTTCGAACTGGGCGTTGGTGACCTCGGTCGCGTCGATCCAGAAGGCGCCCACGGTCGCCTCGCGCACCGGACGCTCCTCGGGATAATGGTCGTCCGACCCCATGAGCACGGTCCCGCCCTCGATCCGGACCATGCCGCGGGCGGGGTCCGCGGGATCGGGCGGGGCGGGGCTGAGGCAGGCGGCGCCGGCCTCGGTCGCGGCGAACAGGATCAGCGGAAGGGCGATGCGAGCGCTCATGGCCGGCTCCAGGACAAGGGTGTCGGATCGTGTGCGGGGCGCCGTCCCGCCGGCGACGCCTGACGCGGCAGCGGCGGCGCGAGGCGGGGGGCGACGAGGCGCCCGGTCATTCGCCCGGTCATTCGCCCGGTCATTCCGGCCACACCCGCGCCCAGTCGCGCGCCATGTCGATGACCGTCCAGCCCTCGGCCGCGGCGGCGTCGAGCGCCGCATCGAGCCGCCCGATCATGCTCTCGCGGTCGTAGGCCCATTCGCGCTCGGCGTCGGTGTGGTGGACGAAGAGCACGAAGCGCGGCCCCTCGCCGGCGGCGGCCCACTGCGCCATCGCAAGATCGCCGTCGGAATTGCCCGCAACGAAGACCGGCCGCTTGCCGACATGGCGGGAGATCCCGACCGGCTTGCCGCCCTTGTCGTCGATGAAGGCGATGCCGGGGTCCTTCACGACCTCCGCCACCCCGTCGACGATTTCGAAGCGGACTTCGCCCTGGCTGCCGATCACGTTCTGTGGCGGCACCCCGTAGACCTCCTCGGCGAAGGCGCGCATGAAGTCGGCGCCCCCGCCCGAGACGATGTAGATCTCGTAGTCGTGCGCGCGGAGATGATCGAGCAGCTCGAGCATCGGCTGGTAGACCATCTCGGTGATGGGCTTGCCGGTCGTCGGGTGGCGCGCGGAGGCGAACCATTCGGCGACGAGCCCGATGAAGACCTCGACCGGCATGCCGGAATGGGTGGCGGTGACGATCTCGAGGAGCGCGTGCTCGCCACCGGCCAGCACGGCCTCGACGTCTCCCGCCGCCGCGGCCGCGAGGGTGGGCGTGTTGGCCCAGTCGGGGTCGGCGGCCGCAAGCGCGCGGGCCCGGTCGAGGGCGAAGAGGAACTGGAAGTAGACCGGCTGCTCGGCCCAGAGCGTGCCGTCGTTGTCGAAGGCCGCGATGCGGTCCTCGGGCGGCACGTAACCCTCAGCATCGGGATCGGCCGAGGCGCCGATGAAATCAAGGATCGCTGCCTTGCTCTCGCCGTCGTTCCACGACGGCAGCGGACCGGCGAAAGCGGGGGCGGCGAGCACGGCGAGGGAGAGCGCGGCGGCGACGCGGATCATGGCAAGGCTCCCTTGGGGAAAGAGGCGCCGGCACAGGTCCCTTGCGGGCAGCGCCGGCGCGCCGGTCGGTCACTGGTTGCCGGGGGAAGCGGCGGTCACCTGCTCCATGACGCGATCAAGGCTGAAGCTGCCCGGCTTCTGCCGCGGCGGAAACTCCT
>SKOX01000326.1 GCA_007119835.1 Paracoccaceae bacterium | reverse complement strand
GGGCGGGGGCCACGCTGCGCGGCGCCCTCCTACTCCCGGTTCACTGGGGCCGGCGCGCGGCCTTCGCGCTCGGCCGGATCGGGCGCCGCCGGTGAGGGCGCCGCGGATCATCACCTGCGCCGACGCGGGCTACTTCCACTTCCTGCCGCACCTCGAGGCCAATGTGGAGCGCAAGTTCGGCCGCCTGCCGCTCGTCTACAGCCTCGGTCTGACGGAGGCCCAGGCCGGCGCCCTGCGCAGCGAGGTGGTGCGCGTCGACGTGCCGGCAGGCTTCGCCGGCCGCGAGAGCCGCCGCGGCTTCGTGATGGCGACTCACAAGCCCGCCTGCATTCGCGACGCCCTCGATCGCAGCGGTGGCGAAGGCTGCCTCTGCATCGACGCCGACATCTTCTTCGTCGAGCCGCTGCGCGCGGACGACATCGGCGACGCGGACATGGCGGTGACGCCGCGCCACCCCAAGGAGCGCACGCCGCTCCATCTCGAGAACGGCAACCTGAACTCAGGCTTCGTCTACGTCAGCGACCGGCCTGCGGCCCGCGCCATGCTCGCGCGGTGGGAAGAGGCCTGCGCCGAGGGAACCCGCACCGACCAGAAGGCGCTCTCCGACCTTCTGGCGGGCTTCGGCCTCCTAGAGGGGCTCGGACCAGTAACGCGGGACGGGCTCGCCCTGATGCGCCTCGACCCGCGGCTCTTCAACGACGTCCGCCTCAAGACCGGTCGCGTGCTGCATTTCAAGAACGCCGGCCGCGATCCGCGCATCGCGGCCAAGCTCCACCGATACCGCCGCTGGGAGGAGCGACACCCACACGCGCTCGCGGCCTATTTCCGCCTGCGCCGGGCGCTCGGGGTCTGACGCCACGCCTTGACGCCTCACCGGCAGCCTCTGGCCCTCTCAAGGCTCGGGGTAGAGGACCCGGGCCAGCCGCCGCTTCAGCGGACCGTACTTGGTCGGATGGTAGCGGTTGGTGTGGAGGATCACCGGCCGGGGCTCGCGCGCGAACAGGTGCTCGGCCCAGCCGTAGCGCCGCCGGTTGTAGCGCGGCAGAAGCACCGCGAACCGGATCTCCGACGCCCAGAGCAGGTCCCGGAGCGTGACCTGATCCGTCTTGAACCCTGCCGCGTGGAAGGCATCGCGCCAGGCGGACAGGAAAGCACGCACCTCAGCGCTGCCCCGGTAGAGCAGCACGCCGCTGTTGAGCTGGGGAAAGCTCGGCGGCACCTGATGCCGCCACTGCTTCTGGTAGCCCCGCACATGCGGCGCCGCCACATGGGCACCGGCCAGCTCGAACCGCTCGAGAAGCGGGAAGAGGTCGTCGAGCGGGCCGAAGACCCGGGTGTCGCTGTCGAGGTAGAGCGTCTCGTCGAACGGGCTGCGATGCATGCAGTCGACCTTGGAGCGTGCATGCGCGCCCTCGACGGGCAGGACGATGTCGAAGGCGCCCGCAGGCTCGGCAATGTCGGTGAAGACTGCGGTGGCGAGGCCTGGATTGCTCCGCCGGACCGAGGCGGCGGAGGCGCGGGCGGCGCCGAGATGCGCCGCCCCCGTCGCGACGTAGAGGACGCCGCGGGTCACTGGGCTCATGCCGTCGGCTCCGTCTTGACGATGCCGTGCGGCGTCCAGGCGACGCCGCTCGCCCGGGCGGCCTTGACCTTCCGGCGGTTCCCGGCCTTGACCGCAGGATCGGCCCAGCCGCGCGGGTGGTCGAGATGGACCAGCGGCGCGGTGAAACGCAGGTGACGCCCTCGCACGCCGCTGTTGGCCAGCCGCACGCCGAGCTCCTTGTCCTCGCCCCCCCAGCGCATGGTCTCGTCGAAGCCGTTGACGGCGAGCAGCGCGTCGCGGAACGCCGACGCGTTGGCGCCGCACCACGCCCGCTGCACCGGCGAGACCGCGTCGAGCGCGGCCTGCACCGGCGCCGGGAAGGGCATCGCCTTCGCCCAGGTGCCGATCCGGTCGATGGCGCGGTGGCGGCGCAGCCAGGCGCGGTCGAACACCCGGCCGCTTGTGACGTCCTCCGCCGTCACGGCGGCGGTCGCCGCGGCGTCGAGCCGGATCAGGCTGCCGGAGGAGAAGCGGTCGGGCCGGGCGAGCCGCAGGTGGCGCGCGACGAAGTCCGGGTGGATGAGCACGTCGCCGTCGATGAAGACGAGGAAGTGCGCATCCGACGAGGCGATCGCCCGGTTCAGGATGGCGTTCTTCCGGAAGCCCTCGTCCGGGTGCCAGACGTGGCGGAGCGGCAGGTCCCGGTGCTCGCTCCGGAACGCCTCGATCACCGCCGCCGTCTCCGGACCGGAGCCGTCGTCGGCGATGCAGATGCCGTCGGGACGCCGGCGCTGGCAGGCGACCGACAGCAGGCAGAGCGCGAGCGCGCGCGGATTGTTGTAGGTCGAGACGATCAGCTCGGTAAGCATGCCCCTCACGCTTGCCCCATGCGCCGGAGGCAGTCGAGCGCCGCGTGGTCCTCGACCTCATCGGCCTCGATGTTGGCGACCGTGCGGCGGACCTTGCGCTCGTAGGCTCCGGCCTTGCCGAGCAGGTTCGGGCCCCGCGCGATCTTGGCGGCGAGCTCCTCCTGCGAGCGGGCATAGTAGTGGTTGAGCTGCACATGCTCCGCCGAGTAGAAGCCCGGCCGGTTCCGCTCCGCGAGCCTCGCCGCCTCGCCGCGGTCGTTGCAGGTCCGGGTGTCGCCGTCCGTCTCCATCGCGTGCACGCCCGCCGCCGTCAGGTGACAGGGATCGACGATGCACTTGAAGGCCCGCACCCCGCGGCGGTCGCTCATCGGGTCGGCGGCGCGGCGAGTGTAGTTGCGCAGGATGCCGCCCTCGGGCGCCGCGCCGTGGCCGGAATGGCCGAACATGTGCCAGGGCAGCGACAGGTTGCGCCGCTCGCCGAGATGGTCGAGCGCCGCGTCGAGGCTCGTCGCGCACTTCGGGATCAGGAACTCGTCGGCATCGATGAAGGCCATCCATCGCAGGCCGCCCCCGAAATTCGCCGCGGCGTGGGCATAGGCGAGCACCTGGTTGTGGATCTCCCAGCGCGGCCCCGGCACGCTGAGCCGCTGGCGCCAGGGCACGATGGTCAGCCGCTCGCCCAACGCGTCGCGCAGGATCGCCACGGTGGCGTCGGTCGAGCCGTCGTCGTAGGCGAGGATGCGGCGAACCCCGGCGAGGGCATGGAAGGCCGCCCATTCACCGATGTGGTCCGCCTCGTTCCGGACGACGAGGGCGATGCCGAGGCCATGACGGCCCGGCTCGGGCGCAGGCGGGCGCAGGCCGATCCGACCGATCTTCCACAATCTTCCGAGAATGCCCGATAGCATGGGTCCGCCCGCTGCAACCGCCAGCGCCTCTAGCACCCTCCAGCTCGGCAGGCAAAGGGCGTTGCTGCTCCGCGGGGCGCTCCCTAGATTGATGCGAACGAGGAGGCGCGATGCGACTGGGGATCGACTTCGGCGGAACCAAGATCGAGGGCGTCGTGCTCGACGCCAAGGGAAGCGAGCGCGCACGGGCCCGGGTGCCGACGCCGCGAAACGACTACGACGGCTGCATCGGCGCGATCCATCGCCTGGCGCTCGATCTCGAGGGCCGGGTGGGCGAGCGCATCGAACGGGTGGGCATCGGCGTGCCGGGCTCCGTCGACCGCGAGACGGGCCGCGTCTCCGGCGGCAATGCCACCTGGCTCTCGGGCCACGACTTCCGCGCCGACCTGGTCGCCGCACTCGACCGGCCGGTGGCGGTCGCGAACGACGCCAACTGCTTCGCGCTGTGCGAGGCGACCGACGGCGCCGGCGAAGGCGCGGCGGTGGTCTTCGGCGCGATCCTCGGCTCGGGCGTCGGCGGCGGCATCGTCGTGCATGGCCGCCTGATCGAGGGCATGAACGCCATCGCCGGCGAGTGGGGCCATGTGCCCCTGCCGACCCCGCGCGACGACGAGCGCCCCGGACCGGTCTGCTCCTGCGGCATCCCGGGCCATGTCGAATCCTGGCTCTCCGGCCGCAGCCTCGCCGCCGACTACGCCCGCCGCATCGGGCAGGACCCGGCCGAGGCGCCGCCGGCGCCGGAGGTGATCGCGCGCGCAGCCTCGGGCGAGGTGGCGGCCGAGGAGACGCTGCGGCGCTTCGAGGACCGGCTCGGGCGGGCGCTCGCGGTCGTCGTCAACCTCCTCGATCCGGACGTGATCGTGCTCGGCGGCGGCATGTCGAACGTCGCGCGCCTCTACGAGACCGTGCCGCCGAGGATCGCGACCCATGTCTTCGGCGGCCGCTGCCGCACCCGCCTTGCGCGCAACCGCCACGGCGACAGCTCCGGGGTCCGCGGCGCGGCCTGGCTCTGAGGGCGCGGACGGGTCGGGGCCAGCGGGCAGGGTCTCGGCACCCTGTACGGGCGGGCGTGGCGTGACGGCGTGCGCGGCGGTTCAGCGCAGTACGCCGGCCAGGCCCGGCGCGAGGCAGTCGCGGAGCTGCCCGGCGCCGTAGCCGCGGGCG
>SKOX01000465.1 GCA_007119835.1 Paracoccaceae bacterium | reverse complement strand
TCGACCACGCTCGGGTCGGCCAGCGTCGAGGTGTCGCCGAGAGCGCCGTAGTCGTTCTCCGCGATCTTGCGCAGGATGCGCCGCATGATCTTGCCCGAGCGGGTCTTGGGCAGGCCCGGTGACCACTGGATGAGGTCGGGGCTCGCGATCGGGCCGATCTCCTTGCGCACCCACTGCACGAGTTCCTTGCGCAGCTCTTCGCTGTGTTCCTCGCCGGTGTTCAGCGTGACGTAGGCGTAGATGCCCTGACCCTTCACCGGATGCGGGAAGCCGACGACGGCGGCCTCGGCGACCTTGGGGTGGGCGACCAGCGCGCTCTCCACCTCGGCGGTGCCCATGCGGTGGCCCGAGACGTTGATGACGTCGTCGACGCGCCCAGTGATCCAGTAATACCCGTCCTTGTCCCGCCGACAGCCGTCGCCGGAGAAAAAGTAGCCCTTGTACTGGCTGAAATAGGTCTGCACGAATCGCTCGTGGTCGCCGTAGATCGTCCGCATCTGCCCCGGCCAGCTGTCGGAGATCGCCAGCACGCCCTCGGCCGCGGTCTCCGCGATCTCCTGGCCGGTCGTCGCGTCGAGCACGACGGGCTGCACGCCAAAGAACGGCTTGGTGGCGGAGCCGGGCTTGGTCGGGATGGCGCCGGGCAGCGGCGTGATCAGGATGCCGCCGGTTTCGGTCTGCCACCAGGTGTCGACGATGGGGCAGCGGCCCTTGCCGACGACCTCGTTGTACCAGTTCCACGCCTCCGGGTTGATCGGCTCGCCGACCGACCCGAGAATGCGGAGCGAGCTGAGGTCGCACTTCTCCACGTACTGGTTGCCCTGGCCCATCAGCGCGCGGATGGCCGTGGGCGCGGTATAGAAGATGTTGACCTTGTGCTTCTCGCAGACCTGCCAGAAGCGCGATGCGTCGGGGAAGGTCGGCACGCCCTCGAACATCACCGTCGTGGCGCCGTTCGCGAGCGGCCCGTAGACGATGTAGGTGTGCCCGGTGACCCAGCCCACGTCGGCGGTGCACCAGTAGACGTCGCCCTCGTGGTAGTCGAAGACGTACTGGTGCGTCATCGAGGCGTAGACGATGTAGCCGCCCGTGCTGTGCACCACGCCCTTCGGCTGCCCCGTGGAACCCGAGGTGTAGAGGATGAAGAGCGGGTCCTCTGCGTTCATCGGCTCGGGCGGGCAGTCGGCGTCGACCTTGTTGATCTCCTCGTGGAGCCAGAAGTCCCGGCCCTCGGTCCAGTCGATGTCGCCGCCCGTCCGCCTGACGACCAGCTGCTTGACGTCCGTCATTCCCTCGAGTGCCTTGTCGGCGTTGGCCTTCAGCGGCGTCCTCCGCCCGCCGCGCGGCGCCTGGTCGGCGGTGATCACGAGCTTCGCACCCGAGCCCTCGACCCTGGCGTGAAGCGCGTCCGAGGAGAAGCCGGCGAAGACGATGGAATGCACCGCACCGATTCGGGCGCAGGCGAGCATGGCATAGGCCGCCTGCGGGATCATCGGGAGGTAGATGATGACGCGGTCGCCCTTCTTGACGCCCATCGCCTTCATCACGTTCGCCATCCGGCAGACATGATCGTGGAGCGCGCGGTAGGTGATCAGCTCCTCGTCGACGGGGTCGTCGGCCTCCCAGATGATCGCGACCTGGTCGCCCCGCGTCTCGAGATGGCGGTCGATGCAGTTGGCGGAGACGTTGAGCTCGCCGTCCTCGAACCACTTGATCGACACGTTGTGGTAGTCGAACGAGGTGTTCTTGACCTTGGTGTACGGCTTGATCCAGTCGATCCGCTTGCCGTGCTCGCGCCAGAAGGCCTCCGGGTCCTTCACCGACGCCGCGTACATCTCCTCGTATTTCTGGGCGTCGATATGCGCCTTCTTGGCGATCTCGTCGGCGGGGGCGTACATCTGGTCGTTCATGGGCGTTCCACTCCGTTTTCGGCTCCGCCGCCGGGTCCGGCCCGGTGGCCGCGTCTGGTCGCGCTTGTCCCGAAGATCGCCCGGCGCTCCAACCCGGACGAGTCCCCACAGTGTTGACGCAATCTTTATAAATGCGCCGGCTCGGCTGATACAAGAAAGCAACGCGCGGCGCCAGACGGCATGCGGAGGCATACCGCCAGTCCGCCGGAGGATAAGTAGGGGACGAGACCGGGGATTGCCCGCTGAGCGGAGCCGCGGCTATGCTGTGCAGGGCCGTGCCCCGCGGCGTCGGGCCCGGTTCGCCGCGACGGGAGGCGCACGCAGATGCAGAGCCAGAATCCGCCGCAGCCCCCCCCGGGGCCGAAACCCGCCCCTGGCGACGCCGCGCGGGACGCCGAGGCCGAGCGCCCGCTCGCCCGGGCAGCCCTCGACCGGCGCAAGCGGCGGGACACCGCCATCGCGTTGCCGCTGGCGGGGCTCGTGCTCTTCGCCTCCCCGCTCCTCGACCTGATGGCCCGCGGCGGCAGCCTCGGCGGCATCCCGCTCGCCACGCTCTATGTCTTCGGCGCCTGGTTCCTGCTGATCCTGGCAACGGGCTTGCTCGCGCGGCGGCTGTCCGACGACGGCGGCGACGGCTGACATGCTGAGCTGGAACATCCTCGTCACCGTCTGCCTGCTCTACGTGGCGATGCTCTTCGCCATAGCGTTCTGGGCGGATTCGCGTGCGACCCGCGGGCAGCTCGGCTGGCTGCGCAGCCCCTGGATCTATACCCTGTCACTCTCGGTCTACTGCACGGCATGGACCTTCTACGGCGCGGTCGGCAGCGCCGCGCGCTCGGGCTACGAGTTCCTGCCGATCTATCTCGGGCCGACGCTGGTCTTCGTCGCCTGGTTCTTCCTGCTCAGGAAGCTGGTGCGGATCGGCAAGACGCAGCGCATCACCTCGATCGCCGACCTGATCTCGTCGCGCTACGGCAAGTCACCGGTGCTCGGCGTCGCCGTGACGCTGCTCGCCGTCGTCGGCTCCACACCCTACATCGCCCTGCAGCTGAAATCGCTGTCGCTGTCCTTCTCGATCTTTGCGGCGCCCGATCCGGTGACAGGTCAGCCGCCGACCTCGGAATTTGCCGCGCTCTGGATCGCGTTCGGGCTCGCGCTCTTCACCATCCTCTTCGGCACGCGCAACGTCGATGCGAACGAGCGGCACCATGGCGTCGTCGCGGCCATCGCGGTGGAGGCGGTCGTCAAGCTCACGGCGCTGCTCGCCGTCGGCATCTTCGTGACCTGGGTGCTGTTCGCAGGGCCTGCAGACGTCTTCGCGGCGACCCCGCCCCATCTCGCCGAGATCGAGAGCATCTTCACGCCGCGCTGGGTGACGCTGACCTTCCTCAGCGCGACCGCGATCATCTGCCTGCCGCGGATGTTCCAGGTTCTCGTTGTCGAGCCGACGGAGGAGCGCCACCTCGCCACCGCCGCCTGGGCGTTCCCGCTCTACCTCGCGCTGATCTCGCTCTTCGTCATCCCGATCGCCATCGCCGGTCTCGCGCGGCTGCCCGCGGGGGCAAATCCGGATCTCTTCGTGCTCACCCTGCCGCTCGACGCGGGCGCGAACGGTCTTGCGCTCTTCGCCTTCCTCGGCGGCTTCTCGGCGGCGACCTCGATGGTGATCGTGGCCTCCATCGCGCTCTCGACCATGCTTTCGAACCACATCATCATGCCGCTGTGGCTCGGCTGGACGCGGCGCAGGGGGCGGACCGGCGACCTGCGCCAGGTTCTGCTCGCGTCGCGGCGGCTCTCGATCCTCGGCATCCTCGGGCTCGGCTACCTCTACTTCCTCGTCTCCGCCCCGGACGCGCTCGCCGCGATCGGGCTGATCTCGTTCGCGGCCATGGCCCAGGTCTTCCCCGCACTGATCGGCGCGCTCTTCTGGCGCGGCGCGACGCGCACCGGCGCCCTGTGGGGGATCGGGGCGGGCTTCCTGATCTGGGCCTACACGCTGTTCCTGCCCTCGTTCGAGGGCGCGTTCGTGCTCAGCCCGGCCGTCCTCGCCAATGGCCCCTTCGGCATCGAGGCGCTGCGGCCGCGGGCGCTGCTCGGCCTCGACGGGCTCGACCCTCTCACGCACACCCTCTTCTGGACGATGCTCGCCAACGTGTCGCTCTTCGTCGGCATCTCGCTGGCGACGACGCCGCGCCCGCTCGAGCAGTTCCAGGCCGCCCAGTTCGTCGACGTCTTCCGTCAGACCTCCGGCGCGCCGAGCCTGGTCGCGCGGTCCGCCACCTCCGAGGACCTGCTCACCCTCGCCACGCGCATCCTCGGCACCCAGCGGGCGCAGACGCTGTTCGCCCGGGCGGCCCGCGCGCAGGGCAAAGCCGGTGGGCTGCCCGACCCGACCGACGGCTTCATCCAGAGCCTTGAGCGCGAGCTCGCCGGTGCCGTCGGAGCCGCGTCGGCCCACGAGCTCGTCTCCCAGATCGCCGGTCGCGGCACCGTCTCGGTCGACGGCCTGATGAAGATCGCCGACGAAACCCTGCAGCTCATTGAGACCTCGCGTCGGCTCGAGGCGAAGTCCCGCGAGCTCGAGGAGACCGCAAGC
>SKOX01000218.1 GCA_007119835.1 Paracoccaceae bacterium | reverse complement strand
CGCGCCGCCAAGGAGAAGCGATCCATCAAATCCCGGAGGAAGGTCGCAGGATGGGACACCGGCTACCTCGATGCCATCCTCTCCTCACAGCCCGCCTGACTTGGATTCGGAGCCCTGGCTCGGCCCCTCCCAAGGGCGCTTCCGGCCCGGCCCGCCGGCGGCTAAGCTGCATCGCCGAAGGGGAGGGGGCATGCCCGGACGCGCAATCCTGAAGATCGGCGGCAGCTGGGAGGCGATGCGCGCGGGCTTCGCCTGGCCGCGCCCGGCCCGGTTCAACATCGCCGAGGCCTGCTGCGACGCCTGGGCCCGGGTCGCGCCCGACCGGCTGGCGCTGCGCTACCTGCGGCCCGACGGCGAAGTGCGCGACTACAGCTACGTCCAGCTCGCGCGCGCGAGCCGCCGCTTCGGCGAGGCGCTGCGCGGCCACGGCATCGCCGCCGGCGACCGGGTCGCGGTGCTGCTGCCGCAGACGCCGGAAGCTGCGATCACCCATCTCGCCTGCTACCGGATCGGCGCCGTCGTCGTGCCGCTCTTCACGCTCTTCGGCGAGGACGGCCTCGCCTTCCGCCTCGCCGACGCCGGCGCGAAGGCGATCGTGACGGACGGCCCCAACCTCGCCAAGGTCCTCGCGATCCGCGACCGCTGCCCGGAGCTGGCGGAGGTCTTCTCCATCGACCAGCGCGAGGCCGGCGTCCACGGCTTCTGGCAGGAGCTCGGCAAGGCCGCGGAAGGCGGCCCCGCGGCCGCGACCGGTCCGGACGATCCCGCCTTCATCGCCTACACCAGCGGCACGACCGGCCCGCCCAAGGGCGCGCTCCACGCCCACCGCACGCTGATCGGGCACCTGCCCGGCATCGAGCTCGTCCACGAGGGGCTCGGCCTGCCCGGCGACTGCATCTGGACGCCGGCCGACTGGGCCTGGCTCGGCGGGCTGACCAACGTGCTCCTGCCCGGCCTCTACCACGGCGTGCCGGTCGTCGCCCACCGGATGGCGAAGTTCGACCCCGAGCGCGCGGTCGACCTGCTGGCGGACCTCGGCGTGCGCAACGCCTTCCTGCCGCCGACGGCGCTCAAGCTGATGCGCCGGTCGGGCGTCGCCCGCATCCCGGGGCTCCGGTCGGTGGCGAGCGCGGGCGAGGCGCTCGGCGCGGAGATGCTCGAATGGGGTCGGGCCACCTTCGGGCGCGAGATCAACGAATTCTACGGCCAGACCGAGGCGAACGTCGTAGTGGGAAACGCCGCCGCGGTCATGCCGGTCCGCCCCGGCTCGGCCGGCCGCCCGGTTCCCGGCCACGACGTCGCGGTGATCGACGCCGAGGGCCAGGCGCTGCCTCCCGGCCAGCACGGCGAGATCGCGGTGCGCCGCCCCGACCCGGTGATGTTCCTTGGCTACTGGAACCGCCCCGACAAGACGGCCGAGAAGTTCGTCGGCGACTGGCTGAGAACGGGCGACGAGGGCATGATGGACGCGGACGGCTACCTCTACTTCGCCGCGCGTGCCGACGACGTCATCACCTCGGCGGGCTACCGGATCGGCCCGAGCGAGATCGAGGACTGCCTCGCCGGACACCCGTCGGTGGCGATGGCCGCCGTCGTCGGTGCCCCGGACCCGATCCGCACCGAGGCGGTCAAGGCCTTCGTCGTCCTCGCGCCGGGGGCTGCGGCCGAGGGTCTCGCCGAAACCCTCGTCGCGCGCGTGCGCGAGCGGATCTCGCCGCACGTCGCCCCGCGCGAGGTCGTCTTCGTCGAGAGCCTGCCCCTGACCGCGACCGGCAAGATCCAGCGCCGCCTCCTGCGCGACGCCGACCCCTCCAAACCTCTGCCGCCCTCTTCTCCTTCCGGCTAGAAACCTGGAGAGCAGTGCCTGGGGTGCGGGGGTGGCGAGCGCCCCGCCGTCGATCGCCAACAGGCGATCGACCGACAAAACGCCGCGCGCGCACCCGCGCGCACCGCTTCGGCGCCAACGGGCGCCGCGCCGATGCCGACGCTCCCTGCGGAGGCCACCTGCCGCGCGCTCCTCGCGCGCTCCTGCCGGCCTTGACACCGGCCTGCGACTTGCAGATATAGCGCTCTCCCGAACGGCCACTGGCTCGTGCGGGATTACGCGTTTAGTCAAGCGCGCTGTCCGAGGTGGCGGGTGAGACCGCCGCGAACGCCGGCCCGGCCGGGACCGCAGGACGCGGGACACGAAAAGAGAGGATGTCGCGGGATGTTCGCGGTTCTTAAGACAGGCGGCAAGCAGTACAAGGTCGCCGGCGGCGACGTGCTCCGCATCGAGAAGCTCGCCGCCGAGGCGGGTGACACGGTCGAGTTCGACCAGGTGCTGATGCTCGGCGGCGACGATCTCGTCGTCGGCAGCCCCCGGGTGGAGGGCGCCGTCGTGCGCGCCGAGGTGCTCGAGCAGACCCGCGGCGAGAAGGTGATCTCCTTCAAGAAGCGCCGCCGCACCCATTCGTCGCAGCGCCGCCGCGGTCACCGGCAGTATCTGACGGTCGTGCGCGTGACCGAGATCCTGCCGAACGGCGCGGCGAAGGCCGCCGCGGCCGAGGCGCAGACCGAGACCAAGACCGAGGCGACCGCGGAAGCGGAAGCCTGATCCGAGGAGGGAAGAGACATGGCACACAAGAAAGCTGGCGGCTCGTCCCGCAACGGCCGCGACTCGATCGGCCGGCGCCTCGGCGTCAAGAAGTTCGGCGGCCAGGCCGTCGTGCCCGGCAACATCGTGGTCCGCCAGCGCGGCACGCGCTGGTGGCCGGGCACCGGCGTCGGCCTGGGCCGCGACCACACGATCTTCGCCACCGCCGAGGGCGTCGTGACCTTCCACCGGGGCTTCAAGGGCCGGACCTACGTGTCGGTTCAGCCGGTGCCTGCGGCCGCCGAGTAGCCCGCCGAGCGCAACCCGATCCCTTGCGAGGAGGCCGGCGCGGCTCGCCGGCCTCTTTGCGTTCCGAAAGAGCGGTCCCCATGACCGACCCCTCCATGACCGATCCCGTCGTCGCTTCGCCCGAGATCGCCACGCCGCGGCTTCGCCTGCGGCCGCTCCGGCGCGCTGACGCCGGGCTGATCGCGCTCTACTGCGGGCATCCCGATCTGGCGCGGATGACCACCTCGATCCCGCATCCCTATCCGCCCGGCCTGGCCGAGAGCTTCGTCGCGCGCACGCTGTCGGCCGGCAGCGACGAGCGCGTATGGGCGCTCGACACCGGCGAGGACGGCGACAACGGCCTCGTCGGCCTCCTGTCGCTGCGCCCCCGCCCGGGCGGCGAGGCCGAGATCGGCTACTGGGTCGCGCCGGCCTTCTGGGGCACGGGCTACGCCTCGGAAGCCGTCGAGGCGATCGCCCGCCGCGCCGCCGCCGAAGGCTTCGCGGCGCTGACCGCCCAGGCCTTCCAGGACAACCTCGCCTCGGTGAAGGTGCTCTCCCGCGCGGGCTTCGCCTACGAAGGCGAGGGCGCGCTCTACTCGGTCGCCCGTGCCGCGATGGTGCCGACCTTCCGCTATCGCCTGGAGCTGAGCCCGTGAAGTTCCTCGACCTCGCGAAGGTCCATATCCGCTCCGGCTCCGGCGGCAACGGCGCCGTCTCCTTTCGGCGCGAGAAGTTCATCGAGTTCGGCGGCCCCGACGGCGGCGACGGCGGCAAGGGCGGCGACGTCGTCGCCGAGGTGGTCGCCGACCTCAACACGCTGATCGACTACCGTTACCAGCAGCATTTCTTCGCCAGGAGCGGCCAGGGCGGGGCGGGGCGCCAGCGCACCGGGGCGAGCGCGCCCGACGTGGTGATGCGGGTGCCCATCGGCACCGAGATCCTCGAGGAGGACGGCGAGACGGTGATCGCCGATCTCACCGCGCCTGGCGAGCGCGTGGTGCTCGCCCGCGGCGGCAACGGCGGCTGGGGCAACATGCGCTTCAAGTCGGCGACCAACCAGGCGCCGCGCACCGCCAACCCCGGGCAGCCGGGGGTCGAGCGCACGGTCTGGCTGCGGCTGAAGCTGATCGCCGACGCGGGCCTCGTCGGTCTGCCCAACGCCGGCAAGTCGACCTTCCTCGCCACGGTGTCGAACGCCCGGCCCAAGATCGCCGACTACCCCTTCACCACGCTCCACCCCCAGCTCGGCGTCGCCGGCATCGACGGGCGCGAGTTCGTGCTCGCCGACATTCCCGGCCTGATCGAGGGCGCGCACGAGGGCAGGGGTCTCGGCGACACCTTCCTCGGCCACATCGAGCGCTGCGCGGTGCTGCTCCACCTGGTCGACGCCACGGCCGAGGACCCGGCGGCCGACCATGCCACCGTCCTGGGCGAGCTCGAGGAATACGGCGCCGGCCTCGCCGACAAGCCGCGCGTCACCGCGCTCTCCAAGATCGACGCGGCCGATCCGGACCGCCTCGAGACCCTCTCCGCGGCGATCGAGGCTGTGACCGGCGGGCCGGTGCTCCGGCTGTCGGCGGCCACGGGCGCGGGGGTGCGCGAGGCGCTCCGCGCGCTCGCGGCCGAGATCGGCGCGCGCCGGGCG
>SKOX01000180.1 GCA_007119835.1 Paracoccaceae bacterium | reverse complement strand
TTGGTCATCGTCTCGACGGTGGTGAAGGTCTTGGAGGCGACGACGACGAGGGTGCGGGCGGGATCGAGGCGGGCGAGCGTGTCGCGGATGTGGGCGCCGTCGACGTTCGAGACGTAGTGGAGGCGGGGGCCGTCGGCGTAGGGGGCAAGGGCGAGCGTCGCCATGGCGGGGCCGAGGTCGGAGCCGCCGATGCCGATGTTGACGACGTCGGTGAACGGGCGGCCGTCGGCGGCGTGGGTGGTGCCCGAGCGGATCCCGTCGGCGAAGGCGCGCATCCGGTCGAGGACGCGGTGGACCTCGGGGATCACGTCCTCGCCCGAGACGGTGACGGAGACGTCGGCGGGGGCGCGCAGGGCGGTGTGGAGGACGGCGCGGCCCTCGGTGAGGTTGATCGGCTCGCCCGCGAGCATCGCGTCGCGGCGGGCGGCGACGCCGCGGGCCTCGGCGAGGCGGAGGAGCGCCGCGCGGGCGTCGTCGTCGATCGTGGTCTTGGAATAGTCGAGGAGCATGTCGTCGAGCGCGACCGAGAAGCGGGAGAAGCGCTCGGGGTCCGCCTCGAAGAGGTCGGCGATGCGGCGGTCGCGGGCGGCGCGGCCCGCGGCCTCGATGTCGCTCCAATGATCCTGGGACATGCTCACCTCCCTGCGGCGTCCACACGTGGACAAGGCCGTAACACCATCATTCACAAGCGTCTCTTTCCGGCGTCAACCGGATGGAAACCCCTGGCCTCAGCGCGGCCGGAGCGAAGCGGCCTCCCGGGCGAGGCGCTCGATCTTGTCGAACCGCTCGGCCGCGATCAGGCCGGGATCGCAGATCCACGATCCGCCGACACAGAGCACGTTCGGCAGCGCCAGGTAGTCCGGCGCGTTCTTCGCGGTGATGCCGCCGGTCGGGCAGTAGGCCATCTGCGGCAGCGGCCCGGCGAAGGCCTTGAGCGCCAAGGCCCCGCCGTTCGCCTCCGCCGGGAAGAACTTGGCGACGGTATAGCCGCGGGCGAGTAGCGCCATCGCCTCCGACAGCGTCGCGGTGCCGCCGAGCAGCGGCAGGTCCTCGGCCTCGCAGGCGTCGAGCAGCGCCGGCGTGACACCCGGCGAGACGCCGAACAGCGCGCCCGCGGCCTTTGCGGCGCGCACGTCCGCGGGCGCGAGCAGCGTGCCGGCGCCGACGATGCCGCCCTCGACCTCGGCCATGGCGCGGATCGCGTCAAGGGCGACGGGCGTGCGCAGGGTGACCTCGAGCACGGGCAGGCCGCCTGCGACCAGCGCCTCGGCGAGCGGGCGGGCGTGATCCACCTCGTCGACGACGATCACCGGAATCACCGGGGCAAGGCCGCAGATCTCGCGGGCGTAGGCGGAGGCTTCCTGGGCTGTCATCGGCGGACCCTCATGCTGTCGGCAGGCGTGGCGCGGTGCTCGGCCGTGGCCGTCGCGCGGCGGCGCTCCCGGTCGCGATCTTCCAACGCTCGCCCGACCCCGGGATCATCGAGCGTGGCTTCAGAACAACGGGCTCGCGCCCGCCTCGGCCGCGCCGACGCGGGAGCGGAAGAGCGCGAAGAGCTCGCGGCCGATGCCGTGCTCGTTCTCCGAAAGGTCCGGCGTCACCGGCGGGCGGTCGAGTGCGCCCTCGGTCAGCACGTCGAGCTTGCCGATCTTCGCGTCGACCCGGACGACGTCGCCGTCGCGGATGCGGGCGAGCGGGCCGCCGTCGCGGGCCTCGGGCGAGACGTGGATGGCGGACGGCACCTTTCCGCTGGCGCCCGACATCCGGCCGTCGGTGACGAGCGCGACCTTGAGCCCGCGCTCCTGGAGGACGGCGAGGACCGGGGTGAGCGAGTGCAGCTCGGGCATGCCGTTGGCCTTCGGGCCCTGGAAGCGGACGACGACGATGGTGTCGGAGGTGAACTCGCCGGCGCGGAAGGCGGCCTTGACGCTCTCCTGATCGTGGAAGATGCGGGCCGGCGCCTCGACGACGTGGCGCTCGGGCGCGACGGCCGAGATCTTCATGACGCCGGTGCCGAGGTTGCCGGCGAGGCGCTTCATGCCGCCGGTTGACTGGAACGGGTCGGAGGCCGGGCGCAGCACCTTGTCGTTCAGGCTCTCGGCCGGGCCGTCCTCCCAGGTGACGGCGCCGTTCACGAGTTTCGGTTCCTTGGTGTAGCGCCGCAGCCCCTGCCCCGCGACGGTGCGGACGTCCTCGTGCAGCAGGCCGGCATCGAGCAGCTCGCCGATCATGTACTGGAGGCCGCCCGCGGCGTGGAAGTGGTTCACGTCCGCGAGGCCGTTGGGATAGACGCGGGCCATCAGCGGCGTCGCGTCCGAGAGCTCGGCGAAGTCCTCCCAGTCGAGCACGACGCCGGCGGCGCGGGCCATGGCGATCAGGTGGATCAGCAGGTTCGTCGAGCCGCCGGTGGCGCCGAGTCCGACGATGCCGTTGACGAAGGACCGCTCGTCGAGCACGTCGCAGACCGGGGTGTATTCGTTGCCGAGCGCCGAGATCGCCAGCGCGCGCTTGGCGCCCTCCACGGTCAGCGCGTCGCGGAGCGGCGTGTAGGGGTTGACGAAGCTCGCGCCCGGCAGGTGCAAGCCCATGAACTCCATCAGCATCTGGTTGGTGTTGGCCGTGCCGTAGAAAGTGCAGGTGCCGGGGCCGTGGTAGGAGGCCATCTCGGCCTCCATCAGCTTGTCCCGGCCGATCTCGCCGGCGGCGAACTGCTGGCGGATCCGGGACTTGTCGTCGTTGGGCAGCCCGGACGTCATCGGGCCGCCGGGGATGAACACGGACGGCACGTGGCCGAAGGTCGCCGCGGCGATGACGAGGCCCGGCACGATCTTGTCGCAGATGCCGAGGTAGACCGCGGCGTCGAAGGTGTTGTGGCTCATCGCGACGCCGGCGGCGAGCGCGATGACGTCGCGCGAGAACAGCGACAGCTCCATCCCCGGCTGGCCTTGGGTGACGCCGTCGCACATCGCCGGCACCCCGCCCGCGACCTGCGCGGTGCCGCCGACCGAGCGGGCGGCGCGGCGGATGATCTCGGGGAAATGCTCGTAGGGCTGATGCGCCGAGAGCATGTCGTTGTAGGCGGTGACGATGCCGAGGTTGCCCGCGGAGGTCTTTGCCAGCGCCTCCTTGTCGGCGAGCGGCATGGCGGCATAGGCGTGGGCCTGGTTGCCGCAGGAGAGGTGCGCGCGGCGGGGGCCGTCGTCGCGGGCACGGGCCATGCGGTCGAGATATTCCGAGCGCGGGCCGCGCGAGCGCTCGGCGATGCGGTCGGTGACGCGGGCGACGGTGGCGTTCGGCATCGCGGGATCCCTTCAGTCGGCGTAGTGGACGCTCACCGGGCAGGGCGCGGTCAGCGCGGCGCGGATCGGAGCCTCCTCGAGCGGGCCCTCCTCGAGCGCGCGGCGGAGCGCCGCGGCCTTGTCGGCGCCGGTGATCAGGATGTGAATGACCTGGGCGCCGGCCAGAACCCGGGCGCTGAGCGAGAGACGGCCCTCGGGCTGATCGGGCGGCGCGACCTCGACGAGGGCGGGCGCGGCGGGCGACATGGCGTCGGCGAGGCCGGGGGCGCCGGGAAAGAGCGACGCGGTGTGCATGTCCGTGCCCATGCCGAGGACGGCAACGTCGATCGGCAGGGCGTCCTCGACCGCCGTGAGCGCCGCGTCGCGGTCGCCGAGATAGTCGACGAGCCGAGCCTCGAGCGCGGGGCCGCGCAGCAACGTCTCGTGCAGGAGGCGGGTGTTGGAGCGATCGCTGGTCGGCTCGACCAGCCGCTCGTCGGTCAGGAGCACCGTCACCGCCGCCCAGTCGAGCGGCTCCTCGGCGAGGAGCCGCAGGAAGGGGCCGGGCGTGGTGCCGCCGGGCACGGCGAGGGTGGCGCGGTCCTTTGAGGCGAGCGCGGCGCGGAGCTGGTCGGCGACCAGCTCCTTCAGGCTGCGCATCAGGCTGTCGCGGTCGGGGTAGGTATGCTGGGCGACCTGGATCATGCGGCGATCTCCCGCCAGAGGTGGCCGTCGGCCGAGGTGAGCTTGTAGGCCTCGATCGGCCCGGCGCTTCCGGCGTCGTAGGGGTGGGGCTTCGAGCCCGCCTCGCCCCAGGCGGCGATGATCGGGTCGACCCAGGCCCAGGCGGCCTCGACCTCGTCGCCGCGCATGAACAGGGTCTGGTTGCCGCGCACCACGTCCATGATCAGCCGCTCGTAGGCCTCGGGCATCTTGCCGGCCTCCGGCCCCAGCGCGGAGGCGAAGGTCATGTCGAGCGGGACCTCGACCAGGCGCATGCCGCCCGGTCCGGGGTCCTTGATCGTGACGCGCATGGTGATCCCCTCATTCGGCTGGAGGCGGATGATCAGCGCGTTGCCCTTCTGTGCCTCGACCTGCGGGAAGATGGTGTGCGGCGGATGCTTGAAGGTCACGACGATCTCCGACAGCCGCGCGGAGAGCCGCTTGCCGGTGCGGAGATAAAACGGCGTCCCCGACCAGCGCCAGTTCGAGATGTGGGCGCGGAGCGCGACGAAGCTCTCGGTGCGGCTCGCCGGATTGTCGACGTGGTCGAGATAGCCGCCATGCTTGTGGTTGGGGCGATACTGGCCGCGGACGGTGTCGGTGACGCGCAGCGGGTCGAGGGCGCGGATCACCTTGAGCTTCTCGTCGCGGACCTCGTCGGCGTCGAAGCGCGAAGGCGGCTCCATCGCGGTGAGGCAGAGGAGCTGCATCAGATGGTTCTGCACCATGTCGCGCATCGCTCCCGAGCGGTCGTAATAGGCGCCGCGGCCTTCGACCCCGACGGTCTCGGCCACGGTGATCTGAACGTGCTCGACGTGTCGGGCGTTCCAGAGCGGCTCGAAGAGCGCGTTGGCGAAGCGGATCGCCATGAGGTTCTGCACGGTCTCCTTGCCGAGATAATGGTCGATCCGGTAGATCTGGTGCTCGTCGAAATGCGCCGAGAGCTGGGCGTTGAGCGCGCGGGCCGAGGCAAGGTCGTGGCCGAGCGGCTTCTCGATCACGATGCGGCTCGCGGGCGTCGCCACGCCGGCGCGGTGCAGCCGGTCGGCGATCTCGCCGAAGAGCGAGGGCGCGACGGACAGGTAGAAGACGCGCACCCGCTCGGGATCGTCGCCGAGCAGACCGGCGAGCTCGCGCCAGCCGCCGTCGCCCGCGGCATCGACTGTGACGTAGTCTAGGCAGGCCACAAACTTCTCGACCAGCCCGGGCCGGAGGTCGCCTGCGTCGACGAAGGCCTCGAGCGCCTCGACGGCCAGCGCGCGGAACTCGTCGCGGCTCATCTGCGAGCGGGCGGCGCCGACGATCCGCGCCTCGGGCGGCATCTGGTTGGCGGCGAGGCGGCGGTAGAGCGAGGGCAGGATCTTGCGGCGCCCGAGGTCGCCGGTCGCGCCGAACACCACGAGATCGAAGGGCGGGACGGGGATGACGGTGGAGACCACTGGAAATCCTCAGGTCAGCTCAGCGAGCCGCGGCAGGTCGGCGCCGCGGCGCGCGCAGGTGATCGCGGCCGCCCGCGCCGCGAAAGCAAGCATATCCCTGAGCCCGGAACTGTCGAGCCCCCCGGCGACGGCGCGCGGGCCGCTGGCGGGCATCACCAGCCAGTGGATCATCGCGGACATGAAGGTGTCACCGGCGCCGACGGTGTCG
This sequence comes from Paracoccaceae bacterium, assembly GCA_007119835.1. GTDB lineage: Bacteria > Pseudomonadota > Alphaproteobacteria > Rhodobacterales > Rhodobacteraceae > Amaricoccus. The sequence goes on along the minus strand of SKOX01000180.1, from coordinate 9,651 downwards.
ACGACGGCGACCTGCGGCGGATAGGCTTCGGCCTCGGTGCCGGCGGCCGTCCAGCCGCGCACCGGCCCGTCGCCGCCCGTGACGACGACAAGGCGCACGCCGCGGGCGGTGATGTCGGCGGCGAAGTCCTCGGCGGACAGGCCGGGATGCAGCAGCTCGAGATCCTCGGCGCTGATCTTAAGCACGTCGACATGGGGCAGAAACGCCTCGATGCGGGCGCGCCAGACGGTCATGTCGGGCTCGACCGTCGGGCGGACGTTCGGGTCAAGCGTCACGAAGCGGCCCGTCTCGTGCGCGGCGAGGGCGGCGAGCGCGTCGGCCACCGGGGCGACCGCGATGGAGTAGGAGCCGAAGTGCAGACCCGCGACCTCGGGCCCCAGCGCCGGCAGGTCGTCCGGCACGAGGCCGGTGTCGGCCGAGCCGTTGCGGTAGAACTGGTAGGCGGGCACACCGGCGGCGTCGAGCCCGACGAGGCTGATCGTGGTCGGCCGGTCGGTCGCTACGGCATAGGCGGTCGAGACGCCCTCCTCCTCGAGCACGCGCCGCAGCCTGTCGCCGAGGAGGTCGCGCGAGAGGCCGGTGAGGAGTCCGGAGCGGTCGCCGAGGCGTGCGAGGCCTATCGCGACGTTGAACGGCGAGCCGCCCGCGCGCGCGGCGTAGGTCGCCGCAGCGGCGCCCTCGTCGCGCTCGATGAAGAAGTCGAAGAGCGCCTCGCCGCAGACCAGGAACATCGCCGACCGCCCTCCTCGCCTTCGTGCCGGTTCGGCTGGCTTCTACCGGGCCGCGCCGGCGAGCGCGATCCCGTTCGCCGCGAAAGAATTCGAACGTGCCCCGCAGGGCGCATCTCGCCGCCGGGACGACCGGGCGCGCGCCTACCTGTAGAGGTAGGAGAGCCCCCGCTCGTCGAACAAGTGCAGCTTGTCGGGGGGCGCGTTCAGGTTGACGGTTGCGCCCCGTTCGATCCGCTGGACGCCCGGCATCTTGGCGATGACGGCGTCGTCGTCGTTCGTGCGGTCCATGTAGAGCAGGGTGTGCTCGCCCAGTCCCTCGACGATCGAGACCTGGCCCTGGTAGATCGTCTCGCCGTCGGGGCGGACGGTTAAATCCTCCGGCCGCACGCCGAGGCTGACCTTCTCGCCCGGCTGGGCGCCGTTCGACGGCAACGGCACCTCGACGATGCCGCCGCCCGGGAGCCGCACGGCGGTGGCGTTGCCGACTCTCTCCACCTTTCCCTCGAAGAGGTTCATCGCGGGCGAGCCGATGAAGCGGGCGACGAAGGTGTTGGCAGGCCGCTCGTAGAGGTCGAGCGGCGGGCCGACCTGCTCGATGATACCCCCGTGGAGCACCACGATCCGCGAGGCGAGGGTCATCGCCTCGACCTGGTCGTGGGTGACGTAGATCATCGTCGAGTCGGCCAGCCGCTCCTTGAGCTGGGCGATCTCGATACGGGTCGCGACGCGCAGCGCGGCGTCGAGGTTCGAGAGCGGCTCGTCGAAGAGGAAGACCTTGGGGTCGCGCACGATGGCCCGGCCGATGGCGACGCGCTGGCGCTGGCCGCCCGAGAGCGCCTTCGGCAGCCGGTCGAGGAAGGGCGTGAGCTGGAGCATCCTCGCGGCGTTCTCGACAGCCCGGTTGATCTCGTCCTTCGGCTTCTTGGCGATCTTCATGCCGAACGCCATGTTGTCGCGGACCGTCATGTGCGGGTAGAGCGCGTAGGACTGGAACACCATCGCGATGCCGCGCTGGGAAGGCGGCACGTCGTTGACGACCTGGCCGCCGATCTCGAGCGTGCCGGCGGTGATGCGCTCGAGCCCGGCGATCATCCGCAGCAGGGTCGACTTGCCGCAGCCCGACGGACCGACGAAGACGACGAGCTCGCCCTGATCGACGTCGAGGTTGATGTCGCGCAGGACCTCGACGGGTCCGTAGGACTTGCCGACGTCGGTCAGCTTCACGGTCGCCATGGCATTTCCCCTGTGGTGTTGTTCATCGCCGGGCTCACTTGACGGACCCGGCGAGCAGGCCGCGGACGAGATACCGCTGCATCGAGAAGAACACGACGAGCGGCACCGCGATCGAGACGAAGGCCGCCGCTGCGAGGATGCCCCAGTCGCCGCCGCGCGAGCCGAGCAGGTCGTCCGCGATCTTGACGGTCATCACCTGGCTCTCGGCGGTGGCGGGCAGGAAGACCTTGGCCACCAGCAGGTCGTTCCAGGTCCAGAGGAACTGGAAGATCGCGAAGGCCGCGAGCGCCGGGAAGGACAGCGGCAGGATGATCCGGGTGAAGATCTGGAAGTCGGTGGCGCCGTCGACCTTGGCGCTCTCGATGATGTCGCGCGGCAGGCCGACCATGTAGTTGCGCAAGAGGTAGATCGCGAGCGGCAGGCCGAAGGCGGTATGCGCCAACCAGATGCCGAGGAAGCTCTGCCCGACGCCGATCATGTTGTGGAAATTGAGCATCGGCACGAGCGCGAGCTGCAGCGGCACGACGAGGAGGCCGACCACGCCGGCGATCAGCAGGCCGCGCCCGGGGAAGTCCATCCAGGCGAGAGCGTAGGCCGCGAAGGCCGCGACCAGGATCGGGATGACCGTGGCCGGGATCGTCACCGTCAGCGTATTGATGAACGCCCGGTCCATGTTGTCGGCGAGGAGCACCGTGTTGTAGTTCGCGGTGGTGAATTGCGGCGGCGTGCGCGCCTCGAAGTAGAGGCGCGGGCCAGCGCCCTCGATCTCCTCGGGGCTCTCGTAGCGGAAGGTGCCGTCGGTGTTGACGACCAGCGTGGCGCCGCCGCGCAGCTCGGCCACCTCGCCCGGAGGGAATTCGGCCGGCGCGACGCCGCGGCTCCCGAAGGCGGTGACGGTGCCGGTGGCCTCGGGGAACCAGCGGGCCTGCTCGCGGTCCTCGAACACGTTGCCCTCGACGACCCAGACGCCGTTTTCCTCGACCTGGTCGGCGGCGGGCGCGCGCGCCCGGAAGGTAAGCTCGACCGGGAGCGGCGACTGCCACCAGCCGGTCGCGGTGATCTGGTCGCGGTCGCGGAAGGACGAGACGAGGAGGCCGACGGTCGGGATCAGCCAGAGCACGACCAGGGCCACCACGGCGATGTTGACGGCAATCGTCAGGCCTGCTCGCTCGCCGACTATGTTGTCGCTCATGCCCGTTCCCCCTACCGCATTTCCTTGCGCGCCTGCACGATGTTCCAGATCATCACCGGCAGCACGATGATCATGATGACGAAGGCCACCGCCGTGGCGCGCCCGTCGTCGCGGAACATGTAGGCCATCATGTAGCTCGGCAGGATCTGGGTGCCGAAGTTGCCGCCGGTCGTCGCGTAGACGATGTCGAAGATCTTGAGCACGAGGATGGTGATCGTCGTCCAGACCACGACGATCGTGCCCATGATCTGCGGCACCTTGATCTTGAAGAAGATCTGGAACGGGTTGGCGCCGTCGAGCACGGCGGCCTCGACGGTCTCCTCGGGGATGCCGCGCAGCGCGGCCGACAGGATCACCATGGCGAAGCCGGTCTGGATCCAGATCAGGATGAACATCAGGAAGAAGTTGTTCCAGAACGGGATCTGGAGCACGTCGACCGCCTGGTCGGCGCCGAGCAGCGCGCGCAGCGCGTTGATCAGCCCGATGTCCGGGTTGTTGGCGTATACGAACTTCCAGATCAGCGAGGCGCCGACGAAGCTGATCGCCATCGGCATGAAGATCAGCGACTTGGCGATGTTGCCCCAGCTGAGCCGGTCGGTAAGCTGTGCTGCGAGCAGGCCGAAGAACGTCGAGGCGGCCGGGACGACCAGGATCCACAGCAGGTTGTTGCGCAGGCTCATCCTGAACTCGCCGTCGGCGATCAGGGAGCTGTAGTTGCCGAGCCCGATGAAGTTGAAGCCGCTCCGGTCGAACAGCGAGCGGTAGAAGGAGCCGATCACCGGATAGACGAGGTAGAGGCCGAGCGCGACGATCGCCGGCAGGAGGAAGAGCCAGGGCCGGATCCGGTTCGCCTTGTTGATGTTGGCGCCGGCGTTCGGTCCGGAGGCCGGATAGAGCACCCGGTCGAGGACCATGTTGGCGAAGTAGAAGTAGCCGACGCAGCCGCCGACCCCGACGATGATGGTGACGAGACCCTGAACCATCGGGTTCATCGCGCTTCCCCCCTGACTGCGTGCCCCTCGCCGCCCGGAGCGGCGGGGGCTTTCGGTTGTTTAGCGCATCGCGTCCCAGCGCGTCTGGATCTGCGAGGCGACGGTCTCGGCATCGGCGCCGATCACGTAGTCGACCATGCCGGTCCAGAACGCGCCCGCGCCGATCTCGCCCGGCATCAGGTCCGAGGCGTCGAAGCGGAAGGTCGTGGCATCGAGCAGGATATCGTTCATCGCGCGCAGCGACTCGTCGTCGAAAGCCTCGGGGTTCACGTTCTGATGCGGCGTGAGGAAGCCCGACAGGGCCATCCAGACCTCGTGGGCGATCGGCGTCTTCAGCCAGTCGATGAAGACCCGCGCCGCCTCGCTGTCGTCGGTGACCGAGAAGAGCGTGCCTGCGCCGAGCACCGGCTGGCCCAGGTCCTTCTCCTCATAGGCCGGGAAGTAGAAAAAGTCCCAGTCGAAGCCGTATTCGGAGCCTTCAGGGAAGAAGGTCGGGATGAAGGACGCCTGCTTGTGCATGTAGCATGCCGGCGGGAAGGTGAAGAGGCCGGACGGAGCGTCGCGGAAGTCCGTCGTGGCGGCGGCCGCCGAGCCACCTTGCACGAAGTCGTCGTTGCGCACGAACCAGCCGAACGCCTCGATCGCCTCGACGACCTCGGGACTGTCGAAGGGCAGTTCGTTCTCCACCCACTGGTCGTAGAGCTCGGGCTCGTGGAGCCGAAGCATCATGTCCTCGACCCAGTCGGTCGCTGGCCAGCCGGTCGCGGCACCCGAGCCGAGCCCGATGCACCAGGGCGTGCCGCCGTCCTCGACGATCATCTCGGTGAGCTCCTTGAGCTCCTCCATCGTCTCGGGAATGTCGTAGCCCGCCTCCTCGAACTGCTCGGGCGAGTACCATACGAGCGACTTCACGTCGACCTTGTAGAAGAAGCCGTAGAGCGCCTCCTCGCCTTCCGGCCCCTCGAACGACGCGAGCTCGACCCAGCTCTCGCCGGCCGCGTAGTTCTCGCGCAGCCAGTCGGCGGTCTCCGCGTCGAGCGGCGTGAGGAAGCCGCGGGCGGCCATGTCCTGGGCGAGGCCCGGCTGCGGGAAGACCGCGAGGTTTGGCGGCGAGCCCGCCTGGGCCGCGATGACGATGTCCTGCTCGAAGCTGTCGGATCCCGAGTAGTTCACCGTGGCGCCGGTGGCTTCCGCGAAATACGCCAGAACCTGCGTCACGTTCTGGGCGTCGAGGCCCGTCCACGGCCCGGTGATCGTCAGCGTCTGGCCGGTGAGGTCGTGCTGCTCCGCGAATTCCTCGTGGCTCTGCCAGTTGAAGCGATCTTCCTCACCCGGCTCGAACGGCAGGGGCTGCGCGACGGCACTGCCGATGCCGAGCGCCACGCCGGCCGTGCTGGCGAAAAGAAATCGTATCATCCGTAACCTCCCGGAGGGCTCGACGGTGGTGGACCGCGGCCCCGTTTTTGCCTCGAGCCGTTGCGCAACCGCAGGCCCCAAACCGCTTTGAACGAGTTAACGATGCGGAGGCGTCCCGCTCATGTCAAGGCCGCTTTCGAGCCTGCGCAAGGTCGGGGTCCTGCGGCCGGCATTGCCATAGGGTGATATCTTTGCCTTAATCCAAACCGGTTTGGGATGCCGCGCCGATGACCCTGAAGGAACTCGCCCGCCTGCTGGGGCTCTCCGCCACCACCGTCAGCCGCGCGCTGAACGGCTATCCGGAGGTCGGGGCGGAGACGCGCGCGCGCGTCCTCGAGGCGGCCGCGCGGCACGGCTACGAGCCGAACGTGACGGCGCGGCGTCTCGCCACGGGCCGGGCTCTGGCGATCGGCCACGTCATCCCGCTCGCCGAGCACCAGATGATCAACCCGATCTTCGCCGACTTCATCGCAGGCGCGGGCGAGGTGTATTCTGCGGCCGGATACGACATGCTGCTCTCGGTGGTGCCGGAGCCCGAAGAGCCGTCGGCCTACGCGCAGATGGCGGCGCAGAACAAGGTGGACGGCGTGATCGTGCACGCGCCGAAGGTGCATGACGTCCGGGTCGAGATGCTGCGCCGCCTCGGCCTGCCCTTCGTGATGCATGGCCGCGACGGCCGCGAGGCGCCGGACTATCCCTTCCTCGACATCGACAACCGGCGCGCCTTCCGCCGCGCGACCGAGCACCTCCTCGGCCTCGGCCACCGGCGCATCGCGCTTGTCAACGGCTTGGAGGCGATGAGCTTCGCCCATCGCCGCCGCCACGGCTACCTCGAGGCGCTGAGGGCGGCGGGGCTTGCGCCCGACCCTCAGCTGATGCGCACGCGCGAGATGCGCGAGCCCTACGGCCACGCCGCGGCCGCCGAGATGCTGCGCATGCCCGATCCGCCGACGGCCTTCCTGACCGCCTCGATCATTGTCGCCTTCGGGGTGCTGCGGGCGGTGCGGGAGGCGGGCCTCGAGCCCGGGCGCGACGTGTCGATCGCGACCCACGACGACGTGCTCTCGCACTTTTCCCTCGACGGCGCGCCACCGGTCTTCACCGCCACGCGGTCCTCGATCCGGGCGGCCGGGCGCCGGTGCGCCGAGATCCTGCTCGACCTGATCGCGGCGCCCCATGGGCCGCAGGTGCAGGAGCTCTGGCAGGCCGAGCTCATCCCCGGGCCCTCGACCGGCCCGGCCCTGCGGGAGAACCAGCATGCCTGAGCGCTTCACCTTCACGCGCGCCGACTTCCCCGACGGCTTCGTCTGGGGCGCGGCGACGTCGGCCTACCAGATCGAGGGCTCGTCCTTCGGCGGCGCCGGCCCGTCGCACTGGGACACGTTCGCGACGACGCCGGGCAACGTGGTGCGCGGTGAGGACGGGCGGGTCGCCTGCGATCATTTCCACCGCTGGGAGGAGGACCTCGACTTCGTGCGCGGCGCGGGCCTCGACGCCTACCGCTTCTCGACGAGCTGGGCGCGGGTGATCCCAGAGGGCCGCGGCGCGCCGAACGCCGACGGCCTCGCCTTCTACGACCGGCTGGTGGACGGGATGTGCGCGCGCGGCCTGCAGCCCTGGCTCACGCTCTACCACTGGGAGCTGCCGAGCCCGCTCGCCGACCTCGGCGGCTGGCGCAACCGCGACATCGCCTACTGGTTCGCCGACTATGCCGAGGTCGTCATGCGGACGCTCGGCGACCGCATCTACGCGACCGCGCCGATCAACGAGCCGTGGTGCGTCGCCTGGCTGTCGCACTTCCTCGGCCAGCACGCGCCGGGGCTGCGCGACATCCGCGCGGCGGCGCGCGCGATGCACCACGTCCTGCTCGCCCATGGCCGGGCGACCCAGGCGATGCACGCGCTCGGCTGCACCGGCCTCGGCGCGGTGATGAACTTCGAGCATGCCGAGCCCGCGGACGCGAGCGCCGAGGCCGCCGACCGCGCCCGGACCTACGACGCGATCTACAACCGCTGGTTCGTCGAGGCCGTCACCCGCGGCGCCTATCCGGCGGAGGCGCTCGCGGGGCTCGAGCCGCACCTGCCGGCAGGCTGGGAAAAAGACTTCGCGACGATCACCGCACCGGTGAACTGGCTCGGCATCAACTACTACACTCGGAAGCTGATCGGCCCCGCGCCCGGGCCCTGGCCAGCGCTCGAGGAAGTGGACGGGCCGCTCGAGAAGACCGACATGGGCTGGGAGATCTATCCCGACGGCCTCCACGGCTTCCTCCGGCGCGTCGCCGACACGGCACCCGGCCTGCCGCTCTTCGTGACCGAGAACGGCATGGCAACGGACGTCTCGCCCGACGACGGGCCCCGGATCGCCTATCTCGAGGACCATGTCGCCGCCGTGCGCCGGGCGATGGCCGAGGGCGTGCCGCTCCGGGGCTACTTCGTCTGGTCGCTCCTCGACAACTACGAGTGGGCGCTCGGCTACGAAAAGCGCTTCGGCCTCGTGCACGTCGACTTCGACAGCCTCGCCCGCACGCCGAAGGCAAGCTGGCACGCGCTACGCGCCGCGCTCGCCTGAAGCACGGCGGCGCTTTCGCTGGCGGCGGGCGGGCGCATCGCCTAGATCGCCGGCATGAAACGGGTGTGCGTCATCGGGGCGGGGTCGAGCGGGCTGCCGGTCGTCAAGGCGCTGGCCGAGCGCGGCATCCCGTTCGACTGCTTCGAGCGGTCCGACCGGGTCGGCGGCAACTGGGCCTTCCGCAACCCGAACGGCTGGTCTTCGGCCTACCGCTCGCTCCGCACCAACAGCTCGCGGGCGCGGACGCAATACGCCGACTACCCGATGCCGGCGGACTATCCCGACTTCCCGCACCACAGCGAGATGGCGCGCTACTTCGAGAGCTACGCGCGGCATTTCGGGCTCGAGGAGCGGATCACCTTCGGGACGACGGTGACGCAGGCGCGCCGCGACGGGGACGGCTGGGTGGTGACGATCTCGAACGGGGAACACCGGCGCTACGCGGTGCTCGTCGTCGCCAGCGGCCACCACTGGGCGCCGCGCTGGCCGGAGCCGCCGATCCCCGGGCGCTTCGACGGCGCGGTGCTGCACGCCCACGACTACATCGACCCGGTCGAGCCGGTGGACATGACGGGCAGGCGCGTGGTGGTGGTCGGCGCCGGCAACAGCGCGATGGACATCGCGGCCGAGCTCTCGCGGCCAGGGCGGGCCGCGCAAGTCACCCTCTCGGCGCGGCGGGGGGCCTGGATCATCCCCAAGACGCTGTTCGGCCTGCCGGTCGACCGGCTGCGCGTCGCGCCCTGGTTCGTGCCGTGGCAGCTGCAGAGCCTGGCGGCGCGCCTGATGCTGCGCCTCTTCGGGCCGCCGCCGGCGTGGCGCCACGGGTTGCCGCGGCCCGACCATCCGCCGCTCGCCGCCCATCCGACGATCAGCCAGGACATGCCGGGCCTCCTCGCTCGCGGCGCGGTCGTGGGCAAGCCCGGCCTCGTCGCGCTCGAGGGCAGCCGCGTGCGGTTCGCCGACGGCAGCGCCGTCGAGGCCGACGTGATCGTCTACTGCACGGGCTACAGGGTCAGCTTCCCCTTCCTCGAGCCGGACGTCGTGTCGGCGCCGGACAACGACCTGCCGCTCTGGCTGCGGCTGGTGCGTCCGGGCGAGCGCGACCTCTTCTTCGTCGGCCTGCTCCAGCCGCTCGGCGCGACGATGCCGCTCGCCGAAGCGCAGGCGAAGCTGGTCGCGGCCTGCCTCGCGGGCGACTGCGTGCTTCCGCCCGCCGAGGTCATGGAGGCGCAGCTCGCGCGCGAGCGGCAGGCCCTCGCGCGGCGCTACGTGCGCTCGCCGCGCCACACGATGCAGGTCGATTTCGACCGGTATCTGCACGACCTGCAACGCGCGCTTCGCGCCGGGCGGCGCAGACGGACGCGCGGCCGGCCGGGAGCCGGACCGCCCCGCCCGCCGGTTCCCGCGGGCGAAGACGCCTGACGAAGCGGACCCCGCAAGCGGAGGCAGGCTGAGAGGCTGGCTTCCGGCGGGCGAGCTGCACGTCCGCCGCTCCGCGCGACCGGCCCGGGCAAGA
>SKOX01000493.1 GCA_007119835.1 Paracoccaceae bacterium | reverse complement strand
TGTCGACGTAGATGAAGATCAGCGGCGCGATGGCGACGACCGGCGTCACCTGCAGGATCACGGCGTAGGGGTAGAACGACATCTCCACCAGCCGCGACTGGGTGAAGAGGATCGCGAGCCCCACCCCGCCCGCCACCGCGATCGCGAGCGCGAGCAGCGTGATCTGCAGCGTCACCAGCAGGCTGTCGAAGAGGAGCGGCCAGTCCTGGATCATCGTCTGGGCGACGAGGCCCGGGCGCGGCAGGATGAAGTGCGGAATGCCGTTCCACACCACCAGCCGGTCCCACAGCGTCAGCATGGCGACCAGCACGAGGAACGGCAGCAGCCAGCGGCCGACCTTCTCCACCCGGCGCGCCCTGGCGCGGCGGAGGTCGTCGGCGTCCGGCGCCTCGGCGGCGCCCGTGTCGCTGCCGATGGCGGTCATGCGGCTTCTCCCATCGCTTCGTGCAGGGCGGCCGAGGCTTCCCGGCAGTGGGCGGCATAGTCGGCGGAGGTGCGAAAGGTCTCGGTCCGCGGGTAGGGCGCATCGACCGCCAGTTCGCGGATCACCCGGCCGGGGCGCGCCGCCATCACCACGATCCGGTCGGACAGGAATACCGATTCGAAGACCGAATGCGTCACGAAGATCACGGTCGCGCCGATCTTGGCCTTGAGCGCGAGCAGGTCGTTGTTGAGCTTGAACCGCGTGATCTCGTCGAGGGCGGCGAAGGGCTCGTCCATCAGGATCAGCCGCGGCTTGGTGACGATCGCCCGCGCGATCGACACCCGCATCTTCATGCCGCCCGAGAGCTCGCGCGGATAGGCGTCCATGAACGTCTCGAGCCCGACGAGCCGCAGCACGTCGCGGATCTCGTCGCGGACCGCGTGGAAGCTCGCGCCCTTCAGGCGGAACGGCAGCCAGACGTTCTGCGCCACCGTCGCCCAGGGCATCAGCGTCGGCTCCTGGAAGACGACGCTGAGATCGTCGGTGCCCTGGCCGCCCGCCCACTCGATCCGGCCCCGGGTCGGCTCGATCAGCCCCGCGACGAGGCGCAGCGCCGTCGACTTGCCGCAGCCCGACGGCCCGAGCAGCGAGATGAAGTCGCCGGCGTTGACCGCGAGCGACATGTTGCGCAGCGCCACCACGTCGCCGCCGAAGACCTTGTCGACGCCGACGACGTCGAGAACCCGGGCGCGCTGGCCGGCCGGCCGGATCTCCATCGCGGGCCCTCCCCCTCGCGCGCCCGCGCCGTCAGTCGGGGCGCAGCTCCATGCCGAGGCCCTTGCCGACGAACTCGGTTGTGAAGGCCTGGCGCCAGTCCACGTCGCCGTCGACGACGCCCGCCTCGACCATCTTGTCGAAGAAGTCCTCGACCTGCGCCTCGGTGATGACGCCGATGCCGTAGGTCAGCGCGTCGCCGCTGTCGACTATGCCCTCGGAGATCATCTTGTCGATGGCGAAGTCGATCTTGTCCTGGGTCATCTCCGCGTTGGCCGCGAGGATCAGCTCGTTCGCCGCCGCATTGTCGCCGTAGAGGTAGTTGTACCAGCCGAGGATCGAGCCCTCGACGAAGCAGCGCACCACCTCGGGCCGGTTCTCGATCGTGTCGCGCATGGTCTCCACCGTTGTGGCGTAGGTCGAGTAACCATGGTCCGCGATCAGGAAGACGTTCGGCGCGAAGCCGGCCTCCTTCTCGATCGCGAAGGGCTCCGACGAGAGAAAGCCCTGCATCCCCATGCGCGGGTTGGCAAGGAAGGGCGCCGGGTTGAAGGTGTAGACCTCGCGCTGCTCGGCGGTGAAGCCCCACGCGGCGATCATCCACTGGTAGTAGGAGGCAAAGCCGTTGTCGCCGATCAGCAGCGTGAGGTCGCGCAGTTCCTCCCAGGTGTCGGCCTCGCCCGGATGCGAGATGATCACCTGCGGATGCTTCTGGAAGGTCGCCATCACGGCGACGATCGGGATGTTCTCCTCCACGGCGGAGAAGGCCTGCAGCAGGTCGCCGCCCATGTGGAACTGGATGCGGTCGGCCATCATCAGCGCCCGGTTGTTCACCTGCGGCCCGCCCGGCACGATCTCGACCTCGAGGCCGCACTCGGCATAGGTGCCGTCGGCGACCGACTGGTAGAAGCCGCCATGCTCCGCCTGGGGCAGCCAGTTGGTGCCGAAGACGACGCGTTCGAGCGCCGTCGCCGCCTGCGCCGAAAGAACCAGCCCCGCCGCGGCCAGTACCATGCTGCGATCCATCACCGCCTCCCTGCCCAAAGGTCCCATGCGCCGGCAGAGTGGCGCGAAGCCGCCGGAGAGCAATCCTCCGGCGCCGCCGGCCTGCGCCTCTCCCGACCGATTGGCGCAGGCTTCAGCGGATGCTCCGCCGCCTGCCCGGTTGTTGGGCAGCTGCGGAATGCGAGCGGCGGGCCGGCGTCCGCGGCGCTGACAGACGGCGCGGCCGCGGCCACGCTGTCGTCCGGCGACAGAGGAGACAGCGACGATGAAAGACCTCGTGCCGGAAGGCGTCCGCGCCCCCTTCGGCCGGTATTCCCACGGCATCGAGGTGCCCGCCGGCCGGCGGCTCGTCGTGACGTCGGGACAGCTCGGGATCCGGCCCGACGGCACGATCCCGGCGGATCCGGGCGAGCAGGCCGCGATCTGCCTCGCCGCGATCGAGGCCATCCTGCGCGAGGCCGGCGGCGGCCGCGCCGACATCGTCCGGCTCAACGCCTTCGTCACCGAGCGCGCGCACATGGCGCCCTACATGGCGGCGCGGGACGCTTTCTTCTCCGGCATCGAGCCGCCGCCGGCCTCCACTCTGGTGATCGTCTCGGGCTTCACCCGCCCCGAATTCAAGGTCGAGATCGAGGCCCTCGCCGCCTGCGCGGCGACGGACCCGCCGTAGCCGTCCCGCGGGCGGATGGACCGGCGACCCGGTCCGGAAGGATCCATCGCGCTGAGGCGCCATGGTGCCGGTGAAGGGACTCGAACCCCCGACCCCATCATTACGAATGACGTGCTCTACCAGCTGAGCTACACCGGCACGCGGCGCTCCTTAGCAACGGCCGTCGGCAGGGTCCAGAGCAAACCACCGCACGCCGGCGCCGGCGGACGTCGCCGAACCCCGCGAACCGTGCCGCGGGCTCATTCGGACAGGAACCGGGAGACCGCCTCGGCGAAGGCGTCCGGCTGCTCGGCGTGCAGCCAGTGGCCGGCGCCCTCCAGCGTCTCGCCGCGCACGTCCGGAAAGAGCCCGCGGAACGCCGGCAGCCGGTCGTCCCCGACATAGTCCGACGCGCCGCCGCGCAGCACGAGGACCGGCCCCTCGAACCGCCCCTCCACCTCGGGAAAGCCCATGATCGCCGGCATCCGCGCGCCCAGCGTCTCGAGGTTCAGCGCCCAGCGCGCGCCGTCCGCCTCGATCGCGAGGCTCTGGAGCAGGAAGGCCCGCACCCCGCGATCCTCCACCGCCGCCGCGAGCCGCCGGTCGGCCTCGCCCCGCCGCGTCACGCCCGAGAGGTCGAGCCGCCGCATCGCCTCGACGAGGCCCGCCTGCGTGTGCCCGTAGGCCACCGGCGCGATGTCGGCCACCACCAGCCGCCGCACCGCCTCGGGCCGGGTCAGCGCCAGCACCATCGCGGCCTTGCCCCCCATCGAGTGGCCGAGCACGTCAGCCCGGCCGCCGAGCGCCTCGACCGCCTCGTCGAGGTCCGCCGCCATCGCCGCGTAGCTATGCTCGGCGTCCCACGGGCTCGCCCCGTGGTTTCGCATGTCGACGGCGACGACCTCGCGCCCCTCGGACAGCCGCTTCGCCACCCCGCCCCAGTTCCTCGCCGAGCCGAAGAGCCCGTGGGCGATCAGGAGCGGAACTCCCTCCGGGCCGGCATGCCGGATCGCGTTCAGCTTCATGTCACACCACCAGATCCGTGATCACCGCGTCGTCGGTCACGTCCTGGTACGTGAACCCCGCCGCGTCCATCCGGGCGCACAGCCCGGCGAAATCCGAGCCCGCCTTCGCCTCGATCCCGAGCAGCACCGAGCCGAAGTTGCGCGCCGACTTCTTGAGATACTCGAACCGGGTGATGTCGTCGCCCGGCCCGAGGCATTCCAGGAACTCGCGCAGCGCGCCGGGCCGCTGGGGCAGGCGCAGGATGAAGTACTTCTTCCGGCCCGCCCAGCGCAGCGCCCGCTCCTTGACCTCCGGCAGCCGCTCGAAGTCGAAGTTGCCGCCCGACACCACGGCGACCACCACCTTGCCGGCCACGTCGAGATCGCGCAGCGCGTCGATGGCGAGCGCGCCCGCCGGCTCGAGCACCATGCCCTCGACGTTCAGCATCTCGACGATGGTGGCGCAGATCCGGTCCTCGGGCGCGATCACCACCTCGTCCGCGCGGCGCCCGGCGAGGACGGCGTAGTTCAGCGCGCCGATCCGGGCCACCGCCGCGCCGTCGACGAAGTTGTCGACCGCAGGCAGCGTCACCGGCCCGCCCGCCGCCAGCGCCCGGGCCAGCGACGGCGCGCCCGCGGGCTCGACGAAGCGCACCGACGTGCCGG
>SKOX01000280.1 GCA_007119835.1 Paracoccaceae bacterium | reverse complement strand
GCGATCGAGACCGTCACGAGGAGCGTCAGCGGCTCGGGCCGGAAGGCGACGAAGGCGAAGCCGAGGATCGGGATCAGCAACAGCCCCACGATGCAGATCGTGAAGAAGGCGGGGCCGTCCGCGGCGCGGTACTCCCCCAACGGCTCGCCGCAGGCGCCGCAGCGCGGCTTGATCGTGAGATAGCCGTCGAACATCGCGCCCTCGCCGCAGCGGGGGCAGCGCGCGAAGAGGCCCCGGCGCATGGCTTCGTTCGCGTCGCGTGCGGGTGCCGTCATGCGATCATCTCCCTCCGGCGGATCAATGGCCGGACCGTGGTTTCCTGCCGCGGGCGTTGCCCGCTTCGGCGGCCGTTGCAGCCGGAGCGATACGCGCGGTGCTCTTGCGGTGTCGACCGCCCGTTGGGGGCGACGCTCCTGCCCGACAGGAGTTCCGCCCGTAATGAACCCTGGGAAGGGTGGGGCGTCAGGTATCGCGCAGGTCGGGGGGCGTCGCCTCGGCCGCGAGATCGGCCACCACCGCGTCAAGGGCCAGCACGCGGCTTTCCTTCTCGCCGAGACGGCGGAGCGACACGGTGCGGGCGTCGATTTCCTTCTGGCCGACGGCGAGGATGACGGGAACCTTGGCGACGGAGTGCTCGCGGACCTTGTAGTTGATCTTCTCGTTCCTGAGGTCGGCCTCGGCGCGGAGGCCGGCGCGGCGGAGCAGGCCGAGGACCTCCTCGGCGTAGGCATTGGCATCCGAGACGATGGGCGCCACGACGACCTGACGGGGCGCGAGCCAGAAGGGCAGCTTGCCCGCGTAATGCTCGATCAGCAGGCCGATGAAGCGCTCGAAGGTCCCGAAGACCGCACGGTGGAGCATGACCGGGCGGTGCTTGGCCCCGTCCTCGCCGATGTAGGTGGCGTCGAGCCGCTCGGGCAGCACGTAGTCGAGCTGGAAGGTGCCCGCCTGCCAGGTCCGGCCGATGGCGTCGGTGAGGTGGAACTCGAGCTTCGGCCCGTAGAAGGCGCCTTCGCCTTCGGCAAAGTCGAAGGCGAGCCCGGCTTCTGTCAGCGCCTGGGCGAGCGCGGCCTCCGCCCGGTCCCACGTCGCGTCGGTGCCGGCGCGCTGCTCGGGCCGCGTCGCCAGTTTGTAGGCGATGTCGGTGAGCCCCATGTGGGCGTAGACCCGGTTGAACAGGGCAAGAAAGCGCGCGGTCTCGGCGGCGATCTGGTCATCGCGGCAGAAGATGTGCGCGTCGTCCTGGGTCATCTGGCGCACGCGCATCAGGCCGTGCAGCGCGCCGTGCGCCTCGTTGCGGTGGCAGCAGCCGAACTCGGCCATGCGGAGCGGCAGGTCGCGGTAGGACTTGGTGCCCTGCTTGAAGATCTGGACGTGGGCGGGGCAGTTCATCGGCTTCAGCGCCATGAGGCGCGCGTCGGCCGAGAGGACGGGGTCGGCGTCCTCGTCCTCCACGACGGGGATCTCGTCGGGAACGACGAACATGTTCTCGCGGAACTTGCCCCAGTGGCCGGACTGCCGCCAGAGCTCGGCGTCGAGCAGCTGGGGGGTCTTGACCTCGACATAGCCGTCGGCGTCGAGCTGGCGGCGGATGTAGGCCTCGAGCGTGCGCCAGATCGTGAAGCCGTGCGCGTGCCAGAAGACCGAGCCGACCGCCTCGGGCTGGAAGTGGAACAGGCCCATCTCGCGGCCGAGCTTGCGGTGGTCGCGCTTCGCCGCCTCCTCGAGGCGGTGGAGGTGGGCCTCGAGATCGGCGCGGGTGCGGAAGGCGGTGCCGTAGATGCGCTGGAGCATCGGGCGCGCGCTGTCGCCGCGCCAGTAGGCGCCGGCGATCGACATGAGCTTGAAGGCGTCGGCCGGAACCTGGCCGGTATGGGCGAGATGCGGGCCGCGGCAGAGATCCTGCCACGGGCCGTGCCAGTACATGCGGATCGGCTCGCCCTCGGGGATCGCCTCGACGAGCTCGACCTTGAAGGGCTCGTTCGTCGCCCGGTAATGCGCGATGGCGCGGTCGCGGTCCCAGACCTCCCAGCGGACGGGGTCGCGGGCGGCGATGATCTGGCGCATCCGCGCCTCGATCTTGCCGAGGTCGTCGGGGGTGAAGGGTTCGGGGCGGTCGAAGTCGTAGTACCAGCCGTGCTCGATCACCGGGCCGATGGTGACCCTGGTGTCGGGCCAGAGCTCCTGAACGGCGCGGGCCATGATGTGGGCGGCGTCGTGGCGGATCAGCTCGAGCGCCGGGGCTTCGTCCCTGGCAGTGACGATGGCGATGGTTGCGTCCTGCTCGATCGGCTGGCTGAGGTCCGCGAGTTTTCCGTCTATGCGGGCGGCGAGGGCTGCCTTCGCGAGAGATTTGGAGATCGAGCTCGCGATGTCGTGCGGCGTCGTGCCGGCGGGGTAGCGTCGAACGGCGCCGTCGGGCAGCGTGACGGCCACCTCGCGCGACTGGAGTGCGGTCTCGGCCATCCGGCTGTCTCCCATCGGTTCGGCGCCCACGACGCGCCCGGCTGCGAAAGTGCCGGGTCGAAGTGGCGGGAGCGCTTGCCCGTGTCAAGGGGCTCGGGTTAGCCTCGGCGCCATGGCGCACGACTATCTCGAGCTCGAGGACGGGCGGCGGCTCGCCCATGTGCGGATCGCGGGGCGGGGGCCGTGGGTCGTCTTTCTCGGCGGTTTCCGCTCGGACATGTCGGGGACGAAGGCCACCTACCTCGAGGCCTGGGCGCGCGCGAGCGGCCGGGCCTTCCTGCGCTTCGACTATACCGGGCACGGCGCCTCTTCCGGGCGATTCGAGGAGGGCTCGATCGGCGACTGGGCGGCGGACGCCGAGGCGGCGGTCGGGCGGCTGACCGATGGGCCGGTGGTCCTCGTCGGCTCCTCGATGGGCGGCTGGATCGCGCTCCTGCTCGCGGCGCGGCTCGACCGGGTGGCTGGGCTCGTCGGCATCGCGGCGGCGCCCGATTTCACCGAGGACCTCATGTGGGCGCGGGCGACCGAGGCTGAGCGGCGGGATCTCGCTGAACGCGGGCGCATCGAGGTGCCGTCGGACTATTCCGACGAGCCCGACGTGATCACCCGGCGGCTGATCGAGGACGGGCGGGAGCGGCTCGTGCTGCGCGCGCCGCTCGCCCTGCCGTTTCCCGTGCGGCTCCTGCACGGGGCGGAGGACGAGGACGTGCCGATGTCGGTGGCGTTGCGGCTGCTGGAGCACGCGCACAGCCCGGACATGCAGCTCACACTGGTCAAGGGCGAAGGACATCGCTTCTCGACGCCGGAGCGTCTGGCGCAAATCGTCGCGGCGATCGAGGCGGTGGCGCCGCTCAGCGCAGGATGAAGTAGGCGGTCAGGAGCGCAAGGCCCAGCGCGGCGCCGCCGACGGAGGCGATGTTGATCGCGATGAGGCTGCGCAGGCGGGCGTTTGCTTCCGAAGGCGGGAGGCCGGCGCTGCGGATGCGGTAGCCCTCGCGGATGCAGTGGGCGAGGCCTGCGAGGCCCGCCGCGATCAGGGCGCCGCCGAGGATGGCGAGGATGACGATGGCTTGGCCTCCTGCGGATTGCCGGGAGCGTTACCGGAGGCCCTGCGGGCTTGCAAGCCGGCGCGGCGCACGGGTAGGCAGGCAGCCCGAGGGGCCGGAGGAGAAGGCATGGAAGACGTCATCGAGCAGGACGAGCAGGCGGTCGCATTCCGGGTGACGGCGGGCGAGCTCAGGCAGTTCGTCGAGCGCTACGAGCGGCTCGAGGAGGAGAAGCGCGCCATCGTCGACCACCAGAAGGAGGTGATGGCCGAGGCCAAGGGCCGTGGCTATGACGTTCGGGTTCTGAAGAAGCTGATCGCCTTGCGGAAAAAGGACCCCCAGGACATCTCCGAGGAGGAGGCGATCCTGCAGGTCTACCGCGAGGCGCTCGGGATGTGAGCCGGCCGGAGGGGGAGATGGGGGAGAGCGTCGAGGACGTCAGTGCGGCGATCCGGTCCTGCCGGCTCTGCGCCGAGCGGTTCGCGGCGACGCGCACGGCCCATGTGCCGGCGCCGGTGGTGCGGCTGTCGGCGCGGGCGCCGGTGATGATCGCGAGCCAGGCGCCTGGCGCCCGGGCCCATGCCAGCGGGCTACCCTTCGACGACCCCTCCGGCGACCGGCTGCGCGCCTGGCTGGGGGTGGACCGTGCGACGTTCTACGACCGGTCGAACTTCACCATCGTGCCGATGGCGTTCTGCTTCCCCGGCTACGACGCGGCGGGCGGCGACCTGCCGCCGCCGCCCGTCTGCGCCGCCACCTGGCGGCGGCGCGCGCTGGCGACGATGCCGGGGGTGCGGCTGATGATCCTCGTCGGCGGCCATGCCCAGCGCTGGCATCTTGGCACCCGCTCGGTCGCCGACGCCGTGGGGCGCTGGCGAGAGGCGGGGCCGGGCGTGGTGCCGCTGCCGCATCCGTCGTGGCGGAACACGGCGTGGCTGAAGCGGCATCCGTGGTTCGAAGCCGAACTCGTTCCGGTGCTGCGCGGGCGCGTCGCGGCGGCGCTCGCGGAGGCGCGACGGGGAGCTGCGGCGTGAGCGCCGGCACCG
>SKOX01000191.1 GCA_007119835.1 Paracoccaceae bacterium | reverse complement strand
GGACGGCGATCTCCGTCATCTCGTCCCGGCCGATCAGTTCGGCGTCGAACTCGCGGCCGTCGTGGAGCGTCACCGTGATGGCGGTCGCCTCCGCGACCACGTGGTTGTTCGTGACGACCAGCCCATCGGCCGAGGTGAAGAACCCCGATCCCGCCCCGAAGGGCACGAGGCCGCCCTCCGGCATCGGACCCTCCTCGGGCATCGGGCCCTCGGGCTGCGGCATGGCTGCGGGAGGCTCCTGGCCCGGCAGGCCCGGCTGCTGGACCGGCGTGAACGCGGTGCGGCCGAAGAAGCGGCGGAAGAACTCCTCGATCGCCGAAGGATCGTCGTCGGGAGGCGCGATGCCGTTCTCGGGACGCTCCGGCCGGGGCAGGGCGCGTTCGGTCGATATCGCGACGACCGCAGGCAGCAGCGGCTCTGCGAGCGGCGAGAAGTCGGCGGGGAGCGAGCCCTCCGCCTGTGCCGCCGCATCGCCTGCCACGGCGACCGCGAAAGCCGCGGCGACGACGAAACCGGCGTATTGGCGCGTTCTGGTGAGCATACGGTCTCCTGAGGGCTGTGGCGCCTCTCTGCGTTCATGATGCCTGCGTGCGGGTGGCGGCATCCGACACGCGCGACGCTTCGGTTGCACCGGATGAACCGGCCGGAAGGCGATAAGTTCCGCGGATCTCCCGCCCTTGCGCGCGCCGGGCCCGGACGGGCAGACGGTCCGGATCACCTCGTCGCACTTTTCGCCGGCCCCGGCGTTGGCCCGGCGGGGTCGGGATCGCGCGCCTGTCGGCATGGCCGGGAAGGCCGCCGCCGCCGCATGAGCCGAAGCTCGGCAGACGAGGGGCAAGACGGTGCAACAAGAAGAGACGATGACGCTGACCGAGGTGCTCGACACCCTTGCCGACGCGGGCGGCGAGGAGCGGGTGACGATCGGCGAGATCACCGAAGCCTTCGGCGACCGCTCGCTGGCGCCGATCCTGCTGGTGCCGGCGCTCATCACCGCCTCGCCGATCTCGAGCATTCCGGGCGTGCCGACCCTGACGGGGATCGTCGTGGGGCTCATCACCGTGCAGATGCTGATGGGCCGCCACACGCTCTGGCTGCCCCAGACGATCGCGAAGCGCGGCGTCTCCCGCGCCCGGATGCGGAAGGCGGTGAGCTTCCTTCGCCCGCCGGTCGGCTGGGTCGAGCGGCTGCTCAAGCCGCGGCTCGTCTGGCTCGCGACGCGGCCGTGGAACTTCCTGGCGCTTCTCACCTGCCTTGCGATCGCCCTGATCACGCCGGCGCTCGAGTTCCTGCCCTTCGCCATCTCGATCGCGGCGGTGGCCATCGGCTTCTTCGCCGCCGGCATCCTCGCGCGGGACGGGCTCGTCATGCTGGTCGGATATGCGCTCGTCGCGCTGACGGTGTTCGCCGTGTTCGCCTATATGACCTGAAGGGCGCCGCTCGAGCGATCGGCCCGGAAGAGGTTCCGGATCGAGGTCGCGCCCTGACGACCAGCGCTTGCTGCGCGTTGTCGCCCGGTGGGCGCGGCCCGAGCCCGCTCAGCTCTCGCGGTCGTCGTCCTCCGGCTCGCCGAGCGCGGCCGCCACGGCCTCGTCGACGGTCGCCACCCAGACGAACTCGACGCTGTCGCGCGCGGCTTGCGGAATGTCGTCGTAGTCCCGGCGGTTTCGCGCCGGCAGCAGGACCCGCGTGATCCCCGCGGTCGCGGCGGCCACGACCTTCTCCTTGATGCCGCCGACCGGCAGGACGAGGCCGCGCAGCGAGATCTCGCCGGTCATCGCGGTGTCGCTGCGCACCGTCCGATCGGTCAGGAGCGACAGCAGCGCCACGAACATCGCGACGCCCGCACTCGGCCCGTCCTTCGGGATCGCGCCCGCGGGCACGTGCACGTGGATGTCGTTCTTCTCGAACAGTTTCGGGTCGATGCCGAGCTGCGGTGCGCGGCTCTTCACGAGGGTGAGGGCGGCCTGCACGCTCTCGCGCATCACGTCGCCGAGCTGGCCGGTCTGGATCAGCGTGCCCTTGCCCGGCGCCCGGCTCGCCTCGATGAACAGGATATCGCCGCCGACCGGCGTCCAGGCGAGCCCGGTCGCGACGCCCGGCAGGCTGGTGCGCATGGCGACCTCGTTCTCGAAGCGCTCGGCACCCAGGATCCCGTGCAGGTCGCCCGCGTCGATCCGCACCTGCTCCGCGCTGCCCTCGGCGATGCGCACCGCTGCGTGCCGCAGCGCCGCGCCGATCTCGCGCTCGAGGTTCCGCACGCCGGCTTCCCGCGTGTAGGAGCGGATGATGGTGCGCAGGGCCTCCTCGGTCACCTCGGCCTGGTCGGCCTTCAACCCGTTCGCCTCGAGCTGGCGGGGGAGGAGGTAGGTCCTGGCGATCTGCAGCTTTTCGTCCGCAGTATAGCCGGGCAGGCTGATCACCTCCATCCGGTCGCGCAGCGGGCCGGGGATGGTGTCGAGCATGTTGGCGGTGGTGATGAACACCACGCGGCTGAGGTCGTAGGGCACGCCGAGGTAGTTGTCGCGGAACGAGTTGTTCTGCTCGGGGTCGAGCACCTCGAGCATGGCGGCCGAGGGATCCCCCTGCACGCCGCGGCCCATCTTGTCGATCTCGTCGAGCATCATCACGCAGTTGCGCGCGCCCGCCTTGCGGAGCCCCTGGACGATGTTGCCCGGCAGCGCGCCGATATAGGTGCGCCGGTGTCCGCGGATCTCCGCCTCGTCGTGCACGCCGCCGAGGCTCACCCGCCCGAACGGCCTGCCCATCGCGCGGGCGATCGACTGGCCGAGCGAGGTCTTGCCGACGCCCGGCGGGCCGACGAAGCACAGGATCGGCGCCTTGCCCTCGGGGGCGAGCTTGCGGATCGCGAGGAACTCGAGGATGCGCTTCTTGACCTTCTCGAGCCCGAAATGGTCCTCGTCGAGGATGCGCCTGGCCTCGGCGATCTCGATCGGCTTCTCCTCGGGCAGGGTCCAGGGCAGCTCGATCAGCCAGTCGAGATAGTTGCGGATCATGCCCGCCTCGCCTGCGGCCTCCGGCATCCGCTCGTAGCGCCGGAGCTCCTTCAGCGCCTGCTTCTCGACCTCCCCGGGCATGCCCGCCTTGGCGATCGCCTCGCGCAGCTCCGCCACCTCCTCGGACTTGCCGTCGCCCTCGCCGAGCTGGCGCTGGATCGTCGCCATCTGCTCGCGCAGCACCGCCTCGCGCTGGCGCTCGTCGAACGCCTCCTTGGTCTGGCGGCCGATCTCGTGGGAGATGCGCAGCACCTCGATCCGCTGGGCGAGGAGGCGCGAGACCTTGTCCATTCGTGTCGTGACGTCGATGGTCTCGAGGATCTCCTGCTTCTCCTCGGGCTTCAGGTCCATGTAGGCGGTCGCCATGTCGGCGAGCTCGGCCGGCTTCTCGATCGCCTGCACCGCCTCGACGAGGCCCCGGGGCGCCTGCGGCAGAAGCTCGACCGCCTCCGTCGCCTGCGCCTTGAGGTGGAGGAACCGGCCCTCGACCTCCGGCAGCCGGCTCTCGGCCTCGGGGATCTGCAGCACGCGCGCCGCGAGGAAGGGCGTGCCCTGCAGCATCTCGAGGATGCGGAAGCGGTGGACGCCCTGGCAGACGATGTGGTGCGAGCCGTCGGGCGCGGTGACGTAGCGCACGATGTTCGCCACCGTTCCGACGCGGTGGAGCCCGTCCGGCCCCGGTTCGGCTTCCTCGGGGTCGCGCTGCATCACGACGCCGATCGGGCGCTCCTCGCGCACCGCCTGCTGGATCGCCGCGACCGAGCGGGGGCGGCCGACGGTGATCGGAAAGATGATCCCGGGCAGGAGCACCATGTCGCGCACCGGCAGGAGGATCAGCGCGTCCTCCGGCAGGGCGGCGGCCTCGGCGCCGCCCGCTTCCGTCGCCTCGGGCGCCTCCGGCTTGTTACTCGATCCGCCGAACAGCTTCATGGCGCGCCTCCGAGCTTCTCAAGGGCAAACACGAGGCAGCCGTTGCCGGCGTGGTGCCGGATCGTGTAGCGCCCCGCCGGCAGGCCGATCCGCCGCTCGAAGCGGCCCTGCGGCAGCTCCATCCGGTGGATCACCGCGCGCCGCAGTTCCGGCGGCAGCACCCGCCGGCCGCGAACCACCAGGTCGCCGTCCTCGATGATCGCCTCGACCTGTTCGGGATCGACGCCGGGGAGGGCCACGAACACCAGCACCTCGCTCTCGGTCTCCAGCACGTCGATCGGCGGCTCCCACGCCGGCGCCGCGCCTTCGCTGGGGCGCGGCGCCTGGAAGACCTGGCGGCGCATCCGTTCGGCATCCGCGAGGGCTGCGAGCGCCTCCGACAGCATCCAGCTCGCCGGGTCCCGCCTTCTGATGGCCATGCCTGCCTCCGCTTCGCCTGAGTCCCGGACGACAATGCGGCTGCGCCTCGACGGTTGCAATCGAGCCGAGGACGCTGGCAGGGGAATCGCTTGAAGCTCATGGGTGAGACTGGGTGAGGGTTTGCAGGAGGTAGTCCTCGTCCCATCCGAGTGTCTTGCGACGGACCTTGAGGCTCGCCTTGTCGGGAACGGTGCGG
>SKOX01000299.1 GCA_007119835.1 Paracoccaceae bacterium | reverse complement strand
GCGCAGGCGCTTGAGCGCGGCGATGGCCTGCTTGCCGCCGGCGGCGAAGCCCGAGCGCAGGCCCGGCGCGCTCGAGCGCTTGGAGAGCGAGTGGAAGGCGACGACCCGCTCGGGATCGGCCGAGGCGGCGGCGACGGCGGCCAGCGCGCCGGGCGGCGGAGCGTCGCGCCAGATCTCCGAGTAGCACTCGTCGGCGAGGATGCGGAAGTCGTGGGCCTCGGCGAGCGCGAGAAGGTCGCGCCAGTAGCCCTCGGACGCCATGGCGCCCTGGGGGTTGGCCGGCGAGCAGAGGTAGAAGAGCGCGGTGCGGTCGAGAAGCCCGGGCTCGAGCGCGGCGAGATCCGGCAGGAAGCCGGTGGCGGCAGTGGCCGGAAGATAGACCGGCTCCGCGCCGGCGGCGAGCGCGGCGGCGGCGTAGCACTGGTAGAAGGGGTTGGGCATCAGGACGGCGGGGCGGGCGCCGGCCTTCCGCTCCGGGCAGAGGGCGAGGGCGGCGGCGAAAAGCCCCTCGCGCGTGCCGTTCAGCGCGGTGAGCTGCGTCCCGGGGTCGAGGCGGACGCCGTAGCGGCGGGCCAGCCAGGCGGCGATGGCCTCGCGCAGGTCGTCGGTGCCCTCGTTGGGCGGATAGCGACCGAACTCGGCGGCGTGGGCGGCGATCGTCTCGGCGACGAGCGGCGGCAGCGGGTGGCGCGGCTCGCCGATCGACATGACAACGGGCGCCCCGCCCGGCGGCGCCGCGTCGAGGAGCGCGCGCAGACGGGGGAACGCGTAGTCCGGCAGGTCCGCGAACCGCTCGGGGAAGGTCATGCTCTCAGTGCCTCGTGCGCCGAGGCTCTTTCCGGCCCCGATCGATGGCGGCAGTGTAGCGGCACCGCCGCCACCGGTCCAGTCCGCCTTGGCCACACTCTTGAATCTACTAAGCCGCCGGGCCGGTGGCGCGACTTGCCGCGAGGGCTCGGCTCCAGCTCCGGAAGCGCAGGGCCGGAGCCGAAGCCGCTAATGCGTCGGCGGCGCGCCGCCCGCGCCGCGCCTCCCGCGCTGCCCGGTCTGGATCGTCCCCGCCTTCTGCAGCAGCGTGATGCGCTCGATGCTGCCGTCGCGCGGATGGATGACGAGGAGGACGTCTCGGCCCTCGGGGTCGATCGCGACGACCTCTCTGGTTGCAGCGTCGACGAGCCGGACCTCCGAGTAGCCGAGCTTCGCGAGGGCGCTTGCGACCGACGGATAGTAGCGAAGGCCGGGCGGCTCCAGATCGGCAAGGACGGTCTGTGCCCCCGCGGAGCCGGCCGCCAACAGGCCGAGCGCCGCGACCGCGATGCATACGGGTTTCATGTCTATCTCCGATTTTGCGAAATATGCGCAGAACGCTCCGCCGCCACGACGGCGGGGCGGGACCGGACGGAGACCACCGGGACGCTGAGGGCGCCCGGCTCAGACGCGATCGGGCGTGGAGTATGCGCCCGGCCGCAGCTTCGCGCAATGCCGGTGATGAGCCCGACGGTCGTCGGGCGGCACATCAGCTCCACGACCCAAGCGCTTCATCTGCCTTGCTTCTGAAAGGGATGCATCGACCGGCGCCTCGCGCGCCGGCGGCCGGGCACCGCGCGAGACGGTGCGACTCACCCGCCGCCGAGCGCCGCCTCCAGTGCCGCGCCGAGGCGCAGGATCTCGCGGTCGCGGCCGCCCGGGGCGGTGGCCATCAGCCCGACGCTCGGCGTGCCGGTCGGCAGCGTGATGCCGCACAGGCCGAGCATGTTGCCGATGCGGGTGTTGCGCAGGGTCAGCATGTTCTCCTCGGCGTAGTAGGCGTCGTCGGCGAGCAGGCGGTCGACGTTCGGCGGCAGGTTCGGGGTCGTCGGCATCAGCACGGCGTCGTAGGGCGCGACGCCTTCGCGGAAGCTCGCCCGGAGCGCGTCGAGGCGGTGCCAGATCCGGGCGTAGGTCGGGCCGTCGAAGTCGCGGCCGGCGCGGAAACGCTTGAGGATCTGGTGGAACATGACGTCGGGGTTCGCCTCGATGACCTCGCCCCACTCGCCGTAGGCCTCGCAGGTGTAGACCGGGACCGAGTAGGTGAGGGCCTCGGCGACCTCGGGCCGCGGGCCGCGGTCGATGCGGGCGCCGGCGGCGGCGAGGCGTTCGAGGGCGTCCTCGAAGGCCTCCACCGTCTCGGGCGCGGTCGGGCCGATGCCGGTTGCGTCCTCGAGCACGAAGAGCCGGGTGCCGGCGAGGCTGCTGCCGGCGAGGTCGACCGGCGCCTCCGCCGCGAGGACGGCGTGGAGAAGGGCCGCGTCCTCGACGGAGCGGCAGAGCGGGCCCGGCGTGTCGAGCCGGCGGCAGAGCGGCACGACGCCGTCGAGCGGCAGCGCGCCGGATGTCGGCTTGAAGCCCACGAGGTCGTTCCAGGCGGCCGGCACCCGGATCGAGCCGCCGGTGTCCGAGCCGATGCCCGCGGGCGCGAGGCCGAAGGCGACCGAGGCCGCGGCACCCGACGACGAACCGCCCGGCGCGAGGTCGGGATCGTTGATGTTGGGCGGCGTCGCGGTGACCGGGTTCACGCCGATGCCGGCGAAGGCAAGCTCGGTCTGGTGCGTCTTGCCGAGGCAGACGAGGCCGGCGCGGGTGGCGCGCTTCAGCACCTCGGCGTCGTCCTCGGGCACGCGCCCCTTCAGCAGCGCGCTGCCGGACTCGGTGGCGACGCCGGCGGTGGCGAAGAGGTCCTTCCAGCTCAGCGGCACGCCGTCGAGCGGGCCCCGCCGTGTGCCGGCCCGGGTCCGGGCGCGGGCGGCATCGGCCTCGGCACGGGCGCGCGGCGGCGTCAGGCGGGCATAGATCCGGGCGGCGTCGGGATGGGTCTCGATCGCCTCGAGATAGACTTCCGCAAGGTCGCGCGGATCGATCTCCCCTGCCCCGATGCCGCGCCCGAGCGTGGCGGCGCTCATCCACAACCAGCTGTCCGACATCGGCCTCTCCCCGTCGCGCGTCGTCTGCGCGGCACGGTAGCGGGCCGGCGGGCGATGGACAACGCTCGCACGGAGGCCATAACTGGGGACCATGGTGCAGGAGACCGAGGTCATCGTGGTGGGCGGCGGGCTGAACGGGCCGCTGCTCGCGCTCGCGCTCGCGTCGGGCGGCGTCCGGAGCGTGGTGCTCGACGCCGGCCCCCGGGCGCGGGTGGAGGACCCGGGGTTCGACGGCCGGGCCTACGCGCTCGCGGTGGGCGCGAGGCGGATGCTCGGCGCGCTGGGGCTCTGGGACGCGCTCGAGCCGCAGGCCGAAGCGATCCTCGAGATGAAGATCAGCGACGGGCGCGCCGGCGAGGGCGCGGCGCCCTTCTGGCTGCATTTCGACCACGCCGAGATCGAGGAGGGGCCGATGGGCCATTTTCTCGAGGACCGGTTCCTGCGGCGCGCGCTTCTCGACGCGGCCGAGGCCTCCGAGCGGGTGGTGCTCGAATGGCAGGCGCCGGTGGTGTCGCAGACCGCACGTCCGGGCGGGATCGAGGTCACCCTAGCGGACGGGCGCCGGATCGCGGGCCGGGTCCTCGTCGGCTGCGACGGGCGCGCGAGCGGGACGGCGTCGCGCGCGGGCATCGGGCGGATCGGCTGGGGCTACGGGCAGACGGCGCTCGTCGCGGCGGTGGCGCACGCGCGGCCACACCGCGGGATCGCGCACCAGTTCTTCATGCCGGAGGGGCCGCTCGCGATCCTGCCGCTGCCCGGCAACCGCTCGTCGATCGTCTGGACCGAGACCGAGGCGCGCGCCGCCGCCATCGCCGAGCTCGACGACGCGGGCTTCCTCGGCGTGCTGCGGCCGCGGTTCGGGGACTTCCTCGGACCGATCGCGCTCGAGGGGCGGCGCTACAGCTATCCGCTGTCGCTGTCGCTCGCGGAGAGCCTGGTGGCCGAGCGGGTGGCGCTGGCGGGTGACGCGGCGCACGGCATCCATCCGCTCGCGGGCCAGGGGCTCAACCTCGGCCTGCGCGACGTGGCGGCGCTCGCCGAGGTGCTGGTGGCGGCGCGGCGGCAGGGGCGCGACATCGGCGGGGCGGACGTGCTGGCGGAGTACGCCCGCTGGCGGCGGTTCGATGCGGCGCTGCTCGCGGTCGCCACCGACGGCTTCAACCGGCTGTTTTCGAACGACAACCCGCTCGTCCGGCTCGGGCGGGACATCGGCATGGGGATCGTCGCGGGCGTGCCGGCGCTGCGCCGCGCCTTCGTGCGCGAGGCGGCGGGTGTCACCGGGGATCTGCCGCGCCTGCTCCGCGGCCGGCGGCTGTGAGGGGCGCGGAGAATCCTCTGGACACCGGCGGCCGGCTGGCTTAGGTCACGCCGCGACCCCGGCGGCCCTCGCAGCCGCACCGGAGCCCGGGTAGCTCAGGGGTAGAGCAGCGGATTGAAAATCCGCGTGTCGGTGGTTCAAATCCGCCCCCGGGCACCAGATACCTTCAGTCGGCAGACCGATCAGAGGAAACCGGCCGGTCCGCGTGCGGGGACCGGCCGTCCGTCACCGTTACTTCTTGCCGCGACCGCCGTGGGAGTGGCCGCCGCCAAGGCCGCCATGG
>SKOX01000131.1 GCA_007119835.1 Paracoccaceae bacterium | reverse complement strand
CCCGATGGTGCGGGCGGTTTCGCGGTGTCGTGGCGGGCGGTCGGAACGCTCTGGGCCGACATCGCGCCCAGGACGGGCCGCGAGGACTTCCTCGCGGCGCAGGCGCGGTCCCGGATGCGGCACCGCATCGTGGTCCGCGGCGCTCCGGTCGGCGCGCCGTCGCGCCCGCGCACCGACCAGCGCCTGCGCGAGGGCGACCGCATCTTCAACATCCTGACGGTGACCGAATCCGATCCGGCGGGGCGCTTTCTCGAGATCATCGCCGAAGAGGGGGTGCTGCCGTGAGCTGCGTCTGGTCTGCGGACCTGCAGGCGGCGGTCTATGCCCGGCTCACCCAGGATCCGGAGCTCTGGGACCTCGTCGGCGAGCGCATCTTCGACGCGCCGCTCGAGGCCGAGCCGGACGAGGCGACGCCCGAGCACGTCACGCTGGGCGAGGAACTGGTCCGCCCGTGGAACAGCAAGACGAGCGAGGGCGCGATGCACGACTTCGACGTGTCCGTGCATTCCCGGCGCGACGGCTTCAGCGCGGCGAAGCGGATCGCGGGCGCGATCTGCGCGGCCCTCGTCGATGCGCCGCTGGCGGTCGAGGGCGGGCGGCTGGTGGCGCTGCGCTTCGTGCGCGCCAAGGCCGAGCGCGGCCGGGCGCCCGAGAAGCGAAAGGTGACGCTGCGCTTCCGCGCGGTGCTCGACCAGGACAACTGAGCTTACGGAGCGAGGACGAGACGATGGCGGCCCAGAGAGGCAAGGATCTGCTCATCAAGCTGGACATGACCGGACAGGGGTCGTTCCAGACCGTCGCGGGGCTGCGCGCCACGCGGATCACCTTCAACGCCGAGACGGTGGACGTCACCACCCTGGAAAGTCCCGGGAACTGGCGCCAGCTTCTCGCCGGCGCGGGCGTGCGGAGCGCCGCGATCTCGGGCTCGGGCGTGTTCCGCGACCAGGCGACCGACGAGCGGGCGCGGGCGATGTTCTTCGCCGGCGAGATCCCGACGATCCAGGTGATCATCCCGGACTTCGGCACCGTGCAGGGGCCGTTCCAGATCGCCAGCCTCGAGTATTCCGGCCAGCATGACGGCGAGGCGGTCTACGAGCTGTCGCTCGCCTCGGCCGGCGCGATCAGCTTCCAGGCGGTGTGAGCATGGCCAATCCGTTTCGCGGCGAGGTCGTGCTTTCGGTCGATGGCGAGGCCCGGGTGATGCGGCTGACGCTCGGCGCGCTGGCCGAGCTGGAGGCGCGGCTGGAGTCGCAGTCGCTGCTCGAGATGATCGGCCGGTTCGAGGCCGGGACCTTCCGGGTCCGGGATCTCGTCTGCCTGGTCACCGCCGGCCTCAACGGCGGTGGCTGGCGGATCAGCGAGGCGGAGCTGCTCGAGCGGCAGATCGACGGCGGGCCGCTCGCCGCGGCCGAGGCGGCGGCGAGGCTTCTCAAGCTCACCTTCTCGCTGCCGGACGAGGAGGCCGGCGACTGATGAAGATCGCCTGGCCGCGCCTGATGCGGCTCGGTCTGGTCGAGCTCGGCCTGGCGCCGGACGTGTTCTGGAGCCTGACGCCGGCCGAGCTGATGCTGATGGCGGGGCTCGACCGCACGGGTGGGGGCGCCATGAGCCGGTCGGCCTTCGAGACGCTCATGGCGCGCTATCCCGACCGTGGCGGCAGCCCCCTGGAGGACGCGGAACATGTCGAGTTATGACGACGATCTGAACCGGCTCGAGACGCAGTTCGCCGGGCTCGAGGGCACGCTTGCCGGGCTCGAGGGCGTGACCGCCGCCTTCCGCCGGGAGCTCGACGGCGCAGGCACCGGCTTTCGCGAGGTCGGCCGGGAGGCGGCGGGGATGTCGCGTTCGGTCACGGGATCGCTGCGCCGGGCCTTCGACGGCATCCTGCTCGACGGCCGCCGGGTCGGCGACGCGTTGCGCGGCATCGGGCAGAGCATCTCGGGAACGGCGCTGAACCAGGCTCTGGCACCGGTTCAGGGGGCGATGGGCATGGCGATCGGCAGCGGCCTGCAGGCGCTCATGGGCGGGGTACAGCCGTTCGCGGCGGGCGGCGTCGTCGCTTCGGGCCGGGTGCGGGCCTTCGCGCGGGGCGGAGTGGTGGACGGGCCGGTCAGCTTCCCGATGCGCGGCGGGACGGGGCTGATGGGCGAGGCGGGGCCCGAGGCGATCATGCCGCTCGCCCGCGGCGCCGACGGGCGGCTCGGCGTGCAGGCGGCCGGCGGGCAGCGCCAGGCCGTCAACGTCACGGTCAACGTCACGACGCCCGACGTGGAAGGCTTCCGGCGGTCGCGCAGCCAGATCGCCGCCGAGATCGGCCGCGCGGTGCAGCTCGGCAACAGAAACCTCTGAAGGCAGGGACAGTCGCGGATGGCAGCAAACTTTCACGAGGTACGGTTTCCGGCGCCGCTCTCGATGGGCTCGACCGGCGGCCCCCAACGGCGCACCGAGATCGTGACCCTGGCCAACGGCTTCGAGGAGCGGAACAGCCCCTGGGCGCATGGCCGGCGCCGCTACGACGCGGGCCTCGGCGTGCGGTCGCTCGACGATCTCGCCGCCGTGATCGACTTCTTCGAGGCGCGCCACGGGCAGCTCTACGGCTTTCGGTGGAAGGACTGGACCGACTACAAGTCGTGCCGCCCCTCCGGAACCCCCGGCGCCTTCGACCAGCAGATCGGGACGGGCGACGGGGCGGCGTTCGAGTTTCGTCTCGTGAAGGCCTACCGCTCTGGCGGCGTGCGCTATGAGCGGCCGATCACGAAGCCGGTCGCCGGGACCGTGCGCGTCGGTGTCGCCGGCGTCGAGCTGGCAGCCAACGATTTCGCCGTAGAGCACGAAACAGGGGCGTTGACGCTCTTTGCGCCGGCGCCGGCCGGCGCGTCGGTGACTGCCGGATTCGAGTTCGATGTGCCGGTCCGCTTCGACACCGACCGGATCGCGGCCAGCCTCGCCAGCCTGACGGCCGGCGAGATCCCCTCGATCCCGATCGTGGAGGTTCGAGTCTGATGCGGACCATCCACCCGGACCTTCAGGCCGATCTGGATGCTGGCGCCACCACGCTCTGCCGCTGCTGGCGGGTACGGCGAAAGGACGGCCTGGTCCTCGGCTTCACGGATCACGACCGGACGCTGGCCTTCGAGGGGACGACGTTCCGCGCGGACACCGGCGCAGGCGCGTCGATGCTGCAGACCGGCACCGGCCTCAGCGTCGACAACGCCCAGGCCATCGGTGCCCTGTCGGATGCCGCGATCAACGAGGACGACCTGCGGGCCGGGCGTTTCGATGAAGCCGAAGTCGATCACTGGCTCGTGGACTGGCGCCGTCCCGAGCGGCGGGTGCTGCTGTTTCGCGGCACGCTGGGCGAGGTCCGGCGGACCGAGAGCGCCTTCGAGGCGGAACTGCGCGGGCTCACCGAGGCGCTCAACCAGCCCGTGGGCCGGACGATCACGCGCACCTGCGACCGGGCGCTCGGAGACGGGAAATGCAGGGTGGATCTGAGCGATCCCGCCTATAGCCACGCGACGTCCGTGGCCTCGGCGACGCCCGATGGGCGGCTGCAGCTTGTCGATAGCGGCAGCTTTGCCGAAGGCTGGTTTACCGGTGGCTCGCTTGTGTGGACGAGCGGGAAGAACGTTGATCTGCGGACGACCATCAAGCTGGATCGCCGGGTCAAGGGAGAGCGCGTCATCGCGCTGAGCGTCGCCCCGGTGCTGGAGGTCCGGCCCGGCGACGGGGTCAGGCTGACGGCAGGGTGCGACAGGCGGATGGAGACCTGTCGGGACAAGTTCAACAACCTGCTGAACTTCCGCGGCTTCCCGCACATCCCGGGCGAGGACTGGTTGCTCGCCCATCCGAGGGGAGGCGAGGCCCACGACGGATCAAGCATGCACCATGGTTGAGGACACATTCGGTCGACAGGTCGTCGCGCTGGCCCGCACCTGGATCGGGACGCCGTATCTGCATCAGGCCAGCTGTCGGGGGGCCGGTGCCGACTGTCTCGGGCTCGTGCGCGGCGTGTGGCGCGAGGTCTACGGCGACGAGCCGGAGGCGGTGCCGCCGTACACGGCCGACTGGTCCGAAATCGGCGGGGAGGAGCGCCTGCTGCTGGCGGCAGGCCGCCATCTCGAACCTCTGCCGTTCAAGATGGCGCTGCCCGGTGACGTCCTGGTCCTGCGGATGCGTGACGCCGGACCGGCCAAGCACCTCGGCATCCTCGCGGCCGATGACCAGGGGTTCAGGTCGCTCATCCACGCCTATTCCGGCCGGGGCGTCGTCGAGTCGCCCCTGACCCAGGCCTGGTTGCGCCGGGTCGCCGGCTCATTCCGCTTTCCGAGGAGACCCTGATGGCTACTCTTGTCCTGTCCGCGGCCGGGGCGGCGGTCGGCAGCGGCGTCGGGGGCTCGCTTGGCGGTCTGACCGCCATGGCGCTCGGGCGGGCTGCCGGAGCCACGATCGGTTCGGTGATCGACCAGCGGTTGCTGGGAGAGGGCGCCCGCACCGTCGAGACGGCCCGCGTCGATCGGCTTCGGGTGATGGGCTCGACCGAGGGTGCAGGGCTTCCGCGATGCTTCGGCCGCGTGCGCGTGGCCGGCCAGGTCATCTGGGCCAGCCGTTTCCTCGAGACGGTCGGCACCGAGCGCGTCGGGGGCAAGGGAACCCGGCAGACGCAGACGGTGCGGCAGTACAGCTACTCGGTGAGCCTCGGCGTGGCGCTGTGCGAGGGCGTCGTCCACAGGATCGGGCGTATCTGGGCCGACGGCCAGCCTCTCGTCCAGGAGGGCGTGACCTGGCGGCTGCACGGTGGGACCGAGGACCAGATGCCCGACCCGCTGATCGCAGCCGTCGAAGGTGGCGACAACGCACCGGCCTATCGAGGCACGGCCTATGTGGTCTTCGAGGACCTGGACCTCGGGCCCTTCGGAAACCGCATACCCCAGTTCAACTTCGAGGTCTTCCGCCGCGCGGAGCCCACGAGGGCCGATGGTCCGAAGGCCGCGGCGCTCGAGGTGCGCGCCGTCGCGCTGGTTCCGGGGACGGGCGAGTACGCGTTGTCGGACAAGCCGGTGGCCATCCGTCGCGGCCGGGGTGACACCGACTACTTGAACGTCCACAACGATTGCGGTCTGCCCGATTTCGCCGTCTCGCTCGACCAGATGCAGGCGGAACTGCCGAACTGCGAAGCCGTCTCCCTGGTCGTCAGCTGGTTCGGCGACGACCTCCGGATCGACCGGTGCTCCCTCTTCCCTGCGGTGGAGCAGGGCGAGCGAGACGCCGACGGGTACCCGTGGGTCGTCTGCGGCGCGACGCGCAGGCAGACGCGGGTCGTAAGCCAGCTTGACGGGCGTCCGCTCTTCGGCGGCACGCCGGCTGATCGGTCGGTGATCGAATCGATCCGGGCCATGAAGGCCCGAGGGCTGTCCGTGATGTTCTATCCGTTCATTCTCATGGACATCCTGCCGGGCAACGGTCTGCAGAACCCCTGGGCTCCCGAAGAAGAGCAGCCTCCGGTTCCCTGGAGGGGCCGAATGACCCTGTCGCGGGCTCCTGGCGTGCCAGGCTCGCCCGACAAGACGAGTGCTGCGGAAGCGGAGGTGGCGGCCTTCTTCGGGCAGGCCCGGGTCAGCGACTTTGCGATCAGGGACGGCCGCGTGGTCTATTCGGGTCCGAACGAGTGGTCCTATCGCCGCTTTATCCTGCACTATGCCCATCTTTGTTCTTTGGCCGGAGATGTCGACGCCTTCTGCATCGGCTCGGAAATGCGCAGTCTGACGCAGATCCGGAGCGGGCCGGCATCTTTCCCGGCGGTGGATGCGTTCTGCCGCCTCGTGGAGGACGTGCGCGCGGTGCTGGGGCCGGCAGTGAAGATCAGCTATGCTGCGGACTGGTCGGAATACTTCGGCTATCAGCCGACGGACGGCAGCGGCGACGTCTTGTTCCATCTGGATCCCGTGTGGGCACACCCGGACGTCGACTTCATCGGCATCGACAATTACATGCCGCTTTCCGACTGGCGAGATGAGCCCGGGCACCTGGACGAAGATGCGGGCTCGATCTACTCGCTGGAGTATTTGCGGAGCAACGTGTTCGGCGGGGAAGGCTACCACTGGTACTATCCTGATGCCGAGGCGCGGGAACGTCAGGAGCGTGTGCCGATCGAAGACGGCGCTTACGGGGAGGCCTGGACGTTTCGGTACAAGGACATCGAGAGCTGGTGGTCGAACGAGCACGTCGACCGCCTGGGGGGCGTGAAGGTCGCGGTTCCGACAGCATGGCAGCCGCGCTCGAAGCCGATCTGGTTCACCGAAGTCGGTTGCCCGGCGGTCGACAAGGGGACCAACCAGCCGAACGTCTTTTTTGACCCGAAATCCTCGGAGAGCTTCCTCCCCTACTTTTCGAATGGCCGACGGGACGATGACATCCAGCAGCGCTATCTTCAGGCAGTCCACGGTCACTGGACCGATCCCGAGAACAACCCCAGATCGTCCTCGTACGGCGGGCGAATGGTGGACCTCCGGCACGCATTCGTCTGGGCCTGGGATGCGCGTCCGTGGCCGGACTTTCCCGGCAGGCTCGATGTCTGGGTCGATGGCGACAACTACGATCGCGGACACTGGCTGAATGGCCGCATCGGGAGCCCGAGCCTGCCAGATGTCGTCGCCGACATCTGCGGTAGAGCCGGGTTCTCGCTCTATGGTGTCAACGGACTTCGGGGAACCGTGACCGGATACCAGGTGGGCGGCATCGAGACGGCGCGCCAAAGCCTGCAGCCGCTGATGCTGGGGTATGCGTTCGATGCACATTCCTCGGGCGACGAAGTCACTTTTCTGCACCGCGGGGACAGGAAACCAGCTCGCGTGACGTCCGAGCAGATGGTGTTGCAGCGCGAAGAGCCCGCCTTCACCCGAACGAGAAGCTCGGCCGCGGAAGTCGTGAAACGCGTCTCGATCAGCTTTGTCCGCGCCGACAATGACTATCAGCCCGGCGCCGTCATAGCGTCCGCGACCGCCGCGGCCGAACATAGCACCGCAGAAGCAATGCTTCCGATCGCTCTCTCCGTTCCGGAGGCTCAAAGCGTCGCGGACCGCTGGCTGCACGAGGTCGCGTCTGCACAGGAGGCGTTGACCATCAATCTGGCTCCGTCGACACTGGCCTTAACCGCCGGCGACTCGATTACTCTGCCTGGTAGCGGAAGGGCGGAGACATTCCGGATTGATCGGATCGAGGATCGGGGCGCGCGCGCGGTCACGGCGTTGCGTTATGACGGGGTTGTATACGATCAGCCGCAGGTGGAGGGGGTCCCTTTGCGGCGCCGGGTGCTGAGACGGCCCGGCCCCGTCGATGCGGAATTCCTGGACCTGCCACTTCCAGTGGGATCTGAGGACTCCTTCGGGCCTCACGTTGCGGTTGCCGCGAACGTCTGGCCGGGGCAGGTGGCCATTTACGAGTCGAGCGGCGAATCCGGGTTTTCGCTCTCTGGGCTCGTCGACCGACCCGCCGTGACGGGTGTCCTGTTGGATCCGCTGTCAGCGGGCGGCTCCGGTTTATGGATGCGGAACAGCGTGCGGGTGCGTCTGGACAGAGGCGCCTTGGAAGGGCGGTCTCGGCTTGAGGTCCTGAATGGAGCGAATCTGGCTGCAATCCGGAACGGAGCTTCTGGTGATCCGGAGGTCCTGCAGTTCGCGCATGCACAACTCATTGGTCCCAACACCTACCGGCTATCCGAGTTGCTGCGTGGCCAGGCCGGTACCGAGTGGTTGATGCCAAAAGAGTGGCCGATCGGCAGCGATTTCATTCTTCTGGACCAGGCGGTGCGGCCACTGGACCTGCCGCTGTCCACGAGAGGACTGGCTCGCCGGTTCCGGGTTGGTCCGGCCCAGCGCGCCTACACAGACCCGAGCTACAGGGAATACGAGGTTGCCTTCGCAGGCGCTGCCCTGAGGCCTTATGCGCCGGTCCAACTCCGCGCGGCTCGACGTGCGGACGGCTCGGTCGAGGTTCGCTGGATCCGCCGGACACGGATCGATGGTGACAGCTGGCAGGGGCGGGACGTCCCGATCGGCGAGGAACAACTCCTGTTCGAGATCCGCGTGCTTTCGGGTCGGACGCTTCTGCGCACGACGACAGCAACAGAGCCCCGCTTCCTCTACTCAGTGGCCGATCAAGCGAAAGACGGGGCGGCTGGCACGCTCTTCTTCGACGTTGCGCAGGTATCCGGACCCTTCGGGCTGGGTCCTTTCAGCAGGTCGACGTTGCCTGGCTAGCCGAGCTCCTTCCAGCCATTCGTTGAGGCATGGGCCGGACCTGTTCTGCGCGCCGCTGATCGGCTCAGTCTTGCCGGAGGGCCGCATCAAGGTAGCGTGCGAAGTCGTAATTCGGCCGCTCCAGATGCGAGAGCGGCCCGGGGCTGGCAAGCCCGGCGCATAAGCCGCGATAAACGCGCTCCACGCAGCGCCTGTCCTCGACATTGACCTCGTCGAGCAATGCTCTCAGACGCGCGAAGTGCTCCTGTGCCTTCGGGTCGCGCACGAACTCCGGCGCCAGCCCGCCGCCGAAGAGCACGTCGACCTGCCCCGGTCCTGCGGGGAAAAGGCTGAGATACCAGAAATAGCCGGGCGAGAGCGTGATGAGGAGCGCGGGGTAGATCGACAGGAGCCATGTCGTGCGCCGCTCGTCGCCCTGGAGCACGGCATTGTCGGGGTGGGCGAGGGTGAGGTCGAGCGCATCGTTCTTGATGATGTAGTGGTAGTTGAAGGCCGGCCGGCCCTCGGGGCAGGTCATCTTCATCAGGTCGACTGTGTGGCCGATCGTGTCCGCGTGGCAGACGGGCAGGTGGTAGCTCTCCATGAAGTTCTCGGCGAGCACCTTCCAGTTCGTTGACCAGCGGAAGTCATCGCGGAAGGCTTCGACGTAGTTCTCCATATGAAGCTGGCCGACGAGCGCCTCGACCTCGGCCAGCGTCGCGTGCGGTGGCGGCAGGTCCGGGGCGAGCGTGACCATGATCCACCCCAGCCATTCCTCGCAGCGAACCTGCGGCAGGCGGATCGCGTCACGGCGGAAGGTTTCGTTGGCCGCCATCGCTGGGGCGCCGCGCAGGTGCCCGTCGAGGCCGTATGTCCAGGCATGATAGGGGCAGACGATGCGCTGCACACGGCCGCGGCCCTCGAGGAGCGTCGACATCCGGTGCCGGCAGACGTTCGACATGGCACGGAGCGTACCCGCGCCGTCGCGCAGGACAATGATCGGCTCGCCGGCGATCTCCATGGTCAGGTAGTCGCCGGGATCGGGCAGCGCGTCGGCCCGGCCGGCGCAGAGCCACTCGCGGCGGAAGATGCGGTCGAGCTCCAGGGCGGCGAAGTCGAGCGAGGTGTAGACGGATTTCGGCATCGCCCGCGCCCGCTCGAAGGGCTCGGCCGCCATCGCCCGGAGTTCTTCGACCGCCTCGGCGGCACCACCCTTCTGCACCGCATAGCTCCTTACAATGTGCAGCCCGCAGGCAGAGGCCACTGAATGGGCGTAGATAAGGGCCGGCGCAGGGCTTCTCAATGTGTGCGCGGCCGCGTGGCTGCACATGGCCGTCAGGCTACCCCTTTGCCGCCGGAGACGCCGTAGACCTCTCCCGTGATGAAGCTGCCCTCCTGCGAGGCGAGCAGGACGTAGACCGGTGCGATCTCCACCGGCTGGCCGGGGCGGCCGAAGCTGCTGCCGCCGCCGAAGCTCTCCACCTTCTCCTGCGATGAGCCGCCGCTCGGGTTGAGCGGCGTCCAGAACGGTCCGGGCGCGACCGCGTTCACACGGATGCCCCGCCCGATCTGCTCGTCGGCCAGCGCCTTGCAGAAGGCGACGATCCCGGCCTTGGTCGTGGCGTACTGCATGATCGTCGTGCTGGGATCGTAGGCCTGGACTGACGTCGTGGCGATGATCGATCCGCCTGGCGGCATGATCTTTACCGCTTCCTGGGTCGTCCAGAACAGCGCGTAGAGGTTTGTGCGCATGGTCGCATCGAAGTCCTCGCTCGTGATCTCGTCGAAGGCCTCGAAGAACCTCTGGCGCGCGGCGTTCACCACGAGAAGGTCCAGGCCGCCGAGCGCGTCGGCCGCCCGCTTGGGCAGTTCGCGGGCATGGCGCTCGTCGGTGATGTCGCCCGGCAGGGCCACGGCCTCGCGTCCCGCTTCCCTCACCATCCCCAGAACCTCGTCGGCATCCGGCTGCTCGACCGGCAGGTACGCGATAGCGACGTCCGCGCCCTCCCGCGCGAAGGCGATCGCGATCGCCCGCCCGATGCCCGAGTCGCCGCCCGTGATCAGCGCCTTGCGCCCCTCCAGCTTGCCCGATCCCCGGTAGCTTTCCTCGCCGTGGTCCGCGGGCGGCTCAAGCCGGCGGGCAAGGCCCGGCGAGTGCTGGGGCTGCTTCGGGAAGGGTGGTGCTGGATACTGTGCGCGCGGGTCCTGCATCTTGAGACGGTCGGCCATGGGGTCCTCCTTCGGCTCGGCGGTCGGGTCTCACCCGATAACGCCCCGGAACGGCCCCCTGTTCAGGGTAATGGTCGCACGCCGGCGGTTGCAGACGGCAGCCTCGCTGGCTGCGACGTCCAGCATCCGAACCGGCCTTTGGCGCGCTACCGTTCGGCCGCACCACGCCGCGAGGACCACGGCCAAGGCCGGCACCAACATCTGCCTGCGCAAGGTCACGGCCAAGGGCATATTCGATGCCATGGCCGACGATGGCGCCGACCACCTCTGCGGCGCCCCGATCGTGCTCGGCCTCATGATCAACGCCGGGCCGGACGAGCGCCGGGTCTTCTCTCACACTTGCAAGGTGATGACCGCCGCGGCCCCGCCGCCGGCCTCCGTCCTGCCGTCCATGCAGGAGCAGGGCTTCGAGGTGACCCACGTCTACGGCCTGACCGAGGTCTACGGCCCCGCGGTCGCCTGCGCCTGGCACGCCGCCTGGTCCGAGCTGCCGATGCCTGAGCAGGCCCGGCTCAAGTTCCGGCAGGGCGTCGCCTACCTCGTGCAGGAGGACGCGATCGTCACCGATCCCGAGACGGTCGCGCCCGTTCCGCCCGAAGGCGAGACGATGGGCGAGGTGCTGATGCGTGGCAACATCGTGATGAAGGGCTACCTCAAGGATCCTGCCGCCACCGAGAAGGCGTTCGCCGGCGGCTGGTTCCACACCGGCGACCTCGCGGTCATGCACCCCGACGGTTACATGCAGCTCCGCGACCGGGCGAAGGACATCATCATCTCGGGCGGCGAGAACATCTCCTCGATCGAGGTCGCGGGCGTGCTCATGTCCCACCCGGCGGTGGCGCTCGCCGCGGTGGTGGCGCGTCCGGACGATAGGTGGGGCGAGACGCCCTGCGCCTTCGTCGAGCTGCAGCCGGGCTGGCAGGTCAACGAGGCCGAACTGATCGCCCATGCCCGCGCCAATCTTGCGCATTTCAAGGCGCCGCGGCACGTCGTCTTCACCGAGCTTCCCAAGACCTCCACCGGCAAGATCCAGAAGGGTCCGCTCCGCACCCTGGCCGCCGGCCACTGAG
Organism: Paracoccaceae bacterium; assembly: GCA_007119835.1. Taxonomy (GTDB): domain Bacteria; phylum Pseudomonadota; class Alphaproteobacteria; order Rhodobacterales; family Rhodobacteraceae; genus Amaricoccus. The sequence continues at coordinate 3,872 of SKOX01000131.1, read as the reverse complement.
TGCACGGGGGCGCCCGCCTCAAAGACATGCCGACGCCTGGGCTTCGCTCGGACGCACAAGAACGCCGCCGGATCGCGCTTGATGTGCGACAGAGCGCCACTTATGCTCGATCGTCTGGGGTGCCCCGGATGATCGGGCCGAAGCTCGCAAGCTGCGGCCCGATTTCGGTTTCTGGAGCGGAAGGCGCGCAGGATGCCCGGCGCCGCTCCTCGCAGCATTGGAGAGAGGCGAGCATGGAGAAGGTGCCGCTAACGGCGAAGGGTTTCGCCCGGCTCGACAGCGAGCTGAAAAAGCTGAAATCCGTGGAGCGGCCCGCGGTGATCCAGGCGATCGCCGAGGCGCGCGAGCACGGCGACCTCTCGGAGAATGCCGAGTACCACGCCGCGCGCGAGAAGCAGAGTTTCATCGAGGGCCGGATCAAGGAGCTCGAGGGCGTGATCTCGCGCTCCGAGGTGATCGACGTCGGCAAGCTCTCGGGGGCGATCAAGTTCGGCGCGACCGTGGGGCTTCTTGACGAGGACACCGGCGACGAGAAGACCTTCCAGCTCGTCGGCGAGCAGGAGGCGAATATCGAGGCGGGGCTTCTCAACGTGAAGTCGCCGCTCGCCCGCGCGCTGATCGGCAAGGAGGAGGGCGACAGCGTCGATGTCCGGACGCCCGGAGGCGTGAAGAGCTACGAGATCCTCTCGGTCAGGTACGTCTGACCGCCGATGGCGCGGCTCCGCTCGCTCGATCCGAGGTCGCTCGTCGATCGCTTCTCGACGACGAGCACGGTCAATCGTGCCGCCGTGATCGCTGGAACGCTCTGGACCGTGCTGGTGGTGAGCTACGCCGGCGGCTACTTCGCGACTGCCGGCGGGCAGGCCCGGGGCACCGCCTTCCTCGATGCCGTCTTCTTCCTTGTGGCGCTGGTGCTGCCGCTCGGGCTGGTGACGCTCGCGGCGTGGCTTGCCGCCGAGCTTGTGCGCCAGCGCGAGGCGGTGGCTTCCCTCGTTGCCGCCGCCGAGCCGCTCTCGCAGGCGCTCGGCGCGACCCGGGAAGCGCTCGCCGAGGAGGGCCCCATCTCGCCGCGCGATGTGGAGCGCGCCGTTGCTGCGGCGCTCGCTCAGGCCCGCGCCGAACTCGCTCGCGATCTGGGACAGGCGGTCGACGGCCACGTCGCGGACCTTCGCGACGGGCAGCGGCGGATCGAGGCCGCGCTGGCCGCGGCCGCTCAACCCGCGGCCCAGCCTGCGTCGCCACAAGCCGCGCAGCGTCCCGCAGGACAGGTGCGGCGCGGCGCTCTGCAGCGGCAAGCCGCGCCGCCCGCCCCAGCCGAGGCGGAGGCGCAGCCCGCGCTGCCGATGCCTGCGCCCGAGCCGGAGGTGGCCCTCGGCTGGGACGACCTGCTGCGGGCTTTCGATTTCCCTCGGGACGCCGAAGATCGCGAGGGTTTCGGTGCGCTGCGCCGGGCGCTGCGGCACCACGACCTCGCCCAGATGCTTCAGGCGGCCGAGGACGTGCTCAACCTCCTGAGCCAGGAGGGCGTTTACATGGACGACCTCGTCCACGAGCCGGTACCGGCAGAGGCGTGGCGCGCCTTCCTGCAGGGCAAGCGCGGGCCGGAGGTCGACGCGGTCGGCGGCATCCGTGACGCGCACGCGCTCGAGACCGTGCGCGCGCTGATGAAGTCGGATCCGATCTTCCGCGACACCTCGCTCTTCTTCCAGCGGCGCTTTGACAGCGTGCTGACCCAGCTCGCCGGCAACGCCGACGACGCGCAGCTGCTCGCGCTCGTCGACACGCGCTCGGGCCGCGCCTTTATGCTCTGTGCCCGCGCCTCCGGATCCTTCGGCTAGTTCGGGCGAGCCGGTCACGAGAGGAGGCGATCCGGGTTCGGCCGCGTTCGGCTAGGCGCCACTGGGAGGGTCCGTCGCGCCCCCATACGAAGCATGCGGGCCCCGCCAGGGCCCGCTGTCGACGACCCGGCGGGAAAAGCCCCGGGCCTCAGGAGAAGAACTGCCCGCCGTTCGCGGAGATCGTCGAGCCGGTGATGAAGCCCGCATCATCGGAGGCGAGGAAGACGACGCAGCGCGCGATCTCCTCCGGCTCGCCAAGGCGGCCGACCGGGATCTGCGGGATGATGCGCTCCTTCAGCACCTTCTCGTCGATCGCCTTCACCATCTCCGTCCCGATGTAGCCGGGCGCGATCACGTTCACCGTGATGCCGGCGCGGGCGCCTTCCTGGGCGAGGGCGCGGGTAAATCCGATGTCGCCCGCCTTGGCCGCCGAGTAGTTCGCCTGGCCCGCCTGGCCCTTCTGGCCGTTCACCGACGAGATGTTGACGATCCGGCCGAACTTCCGCTCGCGCATGCCGTTCCAGACCGGGTGGGTCATGTTGAAGACGCCCGTGAGGTTGGTGTCGATGACCTCCTTCCACTGCTGGGGCGTCATCTTGTGGAACATGGCGTCCCGGGTGATGCCGGCGTTATTGACCAGGATCTCGAGCGGGCCGAGATCGCCCTCGACCTGCTTGATGCCGTTCACGCAGGCGTCGTAGTCGGCGACCGACCACTTGTAGGTCTTGATCCCGGTCTCGCTGGTGAACTTCTGCGCGGCCTCGTCGTTGCCGCCGTAGGTCGCCGCGACCGTGTGCCCGGCGTTCTTCAGGGCCATCGAGATCGCCGCGCCGATGCCGCGCGAGCCGCCAGTCACGAGAGCAACACGTCCCATCGTTTCCTCCTGTCCATCCTGGGATTGAGCCGCGGGCGAATCTTCCGCCCGCGTGCGGGGTCAGCGTTCGACGCAGAGGGCGACGCCCATGCCGCCGCCGATGCAGAGAGTGGCGAGGCCTTTCTTTGCGTCACGGCGCTTCATTTCGAAGAGCAGCGTGTTCAGCACGCGGCAGCCCGAGGCGCCGATCGGATGGCCGATGGCAATGGCCCCGCCGTTGACGTTCACGATGTCGGGATCCCAGCCCATGTCCTTGTTCACCGCGATCGCCTGTGCAGCGAAAGCCTCGTTCGCCTCGACGAGGTCGAGGTCGGATACCTTCCAGCCGGCTTTCTCAAGTGCCCGGCGCGAGGCGGGGATCGGTCCGGTGCCCATGATCTTCGGGTCGACGCCGGCAGTGGCGTAGGCTGCGATCCGGGCGAGCGGCTCGATGCCGCGGCGGTTCGCCTCCTCTTCGCTCATCACCACAGTGACGGCCGCGCCGTCGTTAATTCCGCTCGCGTTGCCCGCCGTCACCGTGCCCTCCTTGGAGAAGGCGGGCCTCAGCTTGGCCATGTTCTCGATCGTGGCGCCGTGGCGGATGTACTCGTCCTTGTCGACGACGATATCTCCCTTGCGGGTCTTGACGGTGAAGCCGATCACCTCGTCGTCGAAGCGGCCTTCCCTCTGCGCCGCCTCGGCCTTGTTCTGGGAGCGCAGCGCAAACTGGTCCTGCTCCTCGCGGGTGATCTGGAACGCTTCGGCGACGTTTTCGGCGGTGCTGCCCATGTGGTAGCCGTTGAAGGCGTCCCAGAGGCCGTCGCGGATCATCGTGTCGATGAACTTCACGTCGCCCATCTTCTGGCCGGCGCGCAGGTAGGTCGAATGGTGCGAGAGCGACATGCTCTCCTGGCCGCCGGCGACGACGATCCCGGCGTCGCCGAGGGCGATGTGCTGAGCGGCGAGCGCAACGGCGCGCAGGCCCGAGCCGCAGACCTGGTTGATGCCCCAGGCCGCGGAACCCTCCGGAAGACCCGCCGCGATATGGGCCTGCCGCGCCGGGTTCTGCCCCTGGCCCGCGGTCAGAACCTGGCCCATGATCGTCTCGGAGACCTCGGCTGCCTCGACACCCGCGCGCTCCAGCGCCGCGCGGATCGCTGCGGCGCCGAGTTCGTGGGCTG
>SKOX01000192.1 GCA_007119835.1 Paracoccaceae bacterium | reverse complement strand
GCCTGCGACGAGCGCGAGCGCGAGGCTGGCGGTCAGGCCCGCCTCGCTCACCGCGACACCGCCTTTGAAGCCGATGGCGAAAAGCAGGTAGATCGACAGGAACTTGGCAGCCGCCTCCGGAACCGAGAGGTCGGAGCGCGCGAGCGCGGCGAGAAAGCCGAGCGCGAAGGCGAGCACCATGGGCGTGCCGAGGTTCTGCCCGGCGAGTGCGACCAGATCCATCGTCAGGCGGCCGTCGGCACGAAGCCGCGGCCGGGCTCGTAGACCTCGAGTTCGTCGCCGCCGATGTTCTTCCACGCGCCATGCAGCTCGAGCCGCCCCGCCTCAACGGGCTCCCGCACGAACGGCAGCGTCATCAGGTTGCGCAGCGAGAGCAGCACTCCTTCATGCTCGAGCGCGGCGAGGCGCGCGGCGCGGTCGGGCAGATGGGCGACCTTCTCGTAGCAGGGCGCGAGGATGCGCAACCACAGCCCGACGTAGCTGGTCTCCGCCTCGAGATCGGGCGCCTCGCCGGTACAGAGGTCGTGGCAGCCCGCGACGCCGCCGCAGCCCGAATGGCCGACGACGAGGATGTGCTGCACGCCGAGGGAGCGGACGGCATACTCGATCGTCGCCAGCGTCCCGTGGAAGCCGCCCAGCGACCGGAAGGGTGGGATGAGCGCCGCGATGTTGCGGTGCACGAAGTAGTCGCCCGCATCCGCCTCGAACATCTCCGAGACGAGGACGCGGCTGTCGCAGCAGGAGACGATCATGACCTGGGGCGCCTGGCCCTGGCGCGCGAGGCGGACGTAGTCGGCGCGGTGCGGCTCGAAGGTCGCGGAACGCCAGTGCCGGTAGCGGGCGACCAGCATCTCGGGCAGCGGTTTGGCTAGATCCATGCAGGCCTCCTCTCGCGGCGACCGTTAATCTTTAAAACGCTGCATTTTGCAAGGGCCCAGGGTCGTGACAACGCCGGGTGATAACGCGAGATTCAGGCAGTCCCGCCAGAGTGGGGACGGGGTACTTGGGGGGAAACCGGGAATGGGGGCGGAAGTCTACCGGCTTGTAGCGCATGAGGATGCGGTACTCGACACGCGCCGTATCGTCATCCTGAAGCAGTCGCTGGGCCCGAAACGGTGCCGGGAGGTCGTGGAGGAGGTCGTTTTCCACCTCACCGAGCGCCTTACCCTGCTCGAGAAGGCGTTGGCGGAGAACGACGTCGCGGAGGGCAGCCGGCTCGCCACGCGGCTTGCCAGCCTTTCGGACCAGGTGGGTCTGTCGGACTTCGCGCGCGTTGCGCGCGATCTCGGCCGCTGCCTCGACGCGCGTGACGCGACCGCGACGGCGGCGGTCGCCGCCCGTCTGATCCGCATCGGCGAGGACTCGCTGCTCACGGTCGTCAACTACGCGGACACCGCCGCGATCTAGGTGCGCTGCGTCCGGGGCTGGCGCCGCCGCCCCGGGCTGACTAGTCTCGCGGCAAAGCAAGATCCTGCGAGGCCGTCCGATGCTGTCCTTCGCCGAAGCCTCCGCGGAGGCCGTGCCCCTTCACGCCGTCGCGCCCGACGACCTCGACGGCTTCCTCGCCGTGCGGCCGGAGCGCGAGCGGGCCTGGATCACGGCGAACGGGTTCCGTGGCGGCGTTGGCGAAGCCCTGGCGCTTCCCGGAACTGAGGGCGGGCTCGCGGGCGCCGTGGTCGGGCTTGGAACGCCGCAGACCCGCAGGCGCCACCGCTTCGTGCTTGCCGCCGGCGTCGCCAAGCTGCCGGCCGGCACCTACGCGCTGGCCGAGCCCGCAGCCGTGCCCGCGCTCGAGGTCGAGGCCCTCGGCTGGCTGCTCGCCGGCTATCGTTTCAGGCGCTACCGGCGCGAGGAGCCGCAGTCCACGCTCGGGCTCGTCTGCCCACCCGGCCTCGACCGCGCCCGCACCGAGGCGGTGGCCGGGGCCTTGGCCTTCGGGCAGAACCTGATCAACACGCCGGCCGCGGACATGGGGCCGGACGCGCTCGAGGCAGCGGCGGCGGAGCTGGCCCACGGCTTCGGGGCGCGCTGCGACGTCGTCCGCGGCGGCGAGCTTCTCACCCGCAACCTGCCCATGATCCACGCCGTCGGACGCACCGCCGCCCAGGAGCCGCGGCTCATCGATATGGTCTGGGGCGACGAGGCCGCTCCGAAGGTCACTCTCGTCGGCAAGGGTGTCTGCTTCGACACCGGCGGGCTCAACATCAAGCCCGGCAGTTCCATGGGCTTGATGAAGAAGGACATGGGCGGTGCCGCGACCGCGCTCGCGCTCGCGCGGATGATCATGGCGCTCTGGCTGCCGCTGCGCCTGCGGGTGCTCGTGCCGGCGGTGGAAAACGCGATCTCGGGCAGCGCAATGCGCCCGGGCGACATCCTGACGAGCCGCAAGGGGCTGACGGTCGAGGTCAACAACACCGATGCCGAGGGACGGCTCGTGCTCGCCGACGCGCTGGCGCTCGCCGACGAGGAGGCGCCCGATCTCGTGGTCAGCATCGCGACCCTGACGGGCGCGGCGCGCGTGGCGCTGGGGCCCGACCTGCCGCCCTTCTTCAGCGACGACGACGGGCTCGCCGCCGCGATCGGCGAGGCGGCGGCGGCGGTGGCCGATCCGCTCTGGCGCATGCCGTTCTGGGACCCCTACGAGCCGCTGATCGAGCCCGGCATCGCCGATCTCGACAACGCGCCCTCGGGAGGCATGGCCGGCGCGGTCACCGCGGCCCTCTTCCTCCGTCGCTTCGTCGCCGCACCTTACGTCCACCTCGACATCTACGGCTGGACGCCGCAGGCCAAGCCCGCGCTCCCAAAGGGTGGCGCCGTGCAGGGCGCACGCGCGCTGCTTGCGGTTCTGGAGGCGCGGCATTGGCAGACCTGAGCCGCTTCGCCGCCCGTCTCCTGCCGGCACGGCCGGATCTCGCTGCCAGCCACCTCGAAGACCGGGTCACGGCCGCGCGCTTCGCGGAGGGCACGCCCCGCGCCGTGATCGCTCCGCTGCTCGACCTTGCGGCAACGCCCGACCCCCGGGCCGAGCGCGCCACTCAGCTCCTCCACGGCGAGGGCTTTGTCGTCTACGCAGAGGAGGAGGGCCTCGCTTGGGGCCAGTCGCTCGCGGACGGCTACGTCGGATGGGTCGCGGCCGAGGGTCTGGGTCAGCCGATCCCGGAGGGCGCGCAGGTGACGGCGCTCGCCGCCCATGTCTATCCTGCACCCGACATCAAGCGCCGTCCGGTTACGGCGCTGCCGTTCCTCGCCCGCCTCGCACTCGATGAGGCGGCCGCGCCGCCGACGGGCTTCGCGGCGCTGCGCGGCGGCGGCTATGTCTGCAGCGCGCATCTCGCGCCGCGCGCGGGTGATGCAGTCGACCACGCCGAGCGCTTTCTCGGCGTGCCCTACCTCTGGGGTGGCCGGAGCGCCGCGGGCCTCGACTGCTCCGCGCTTGTGCAGCTCGCCCTCGCCGCCGCGGGCGTTGCGGCGCCGCGGGACTCCGACATGCAGGCCGCCCTGCTCGGCGAGCCGCTCCCGGAACACCAGCCACTGCGTCGCGGCGACCTCGTCTTCTGGAGGGGCCATGTCGGGATCGTCGCCGACGACGGCCTGCTCGTCCATGCCAACGCCCACCACATGGCGGTGAGCCGCGAACCGCTGGCCGAGGTCGAGGCGCGCGTCGCGCAGGCCGGCGGCGGGCCCGTTACCGGCCGCCGTCGCCTCAGCTCGGGCGGCCGCAGCTGGCAGCCGCCCACAGGACCGGCCCGAGACCCCGTAGACGCCCGCTGAAGCGCACGCTGCATCCGGTTCCACTGCCGATCGACGCAACGGCCCATCTTCTTGTTGCAGGATGGCTGCACACGAGGGAGATCAGCGATGACAGCGAGCAACTGCGGGCAGGGAGCCGACCGAAAGGGGGACGGTCCGGAATACCGCTTCACCATGGCATTTCAGCCGATCTTCGACGTCGAGCGGGGCGAGATCTTCGCCCACGAGGCGCTGCTCCGGACGCCATCCGGCGGTTCGGCCGCCGAGATCCTGAACAAGGTGCCGCCCGAGCACCGCTACACGTTCGATCAGACCTGCCGGGTCAGGGCAATCGAGCTCGCGTCCGCCTACGACATGCGCGAGGCGCTCTCGATCAATCTTGCGCCGAACGCGCTGCATGACCCCGATGCCTGCATCGCGCGGACCGTCTGGGCGGCCGAACGCTATGATTTCCCGGTCGAGCAGATCGTGTTCGAGTTCACCGAAGCCGAGCGGATCGCCGACATCGACCACCTCGGCCGCGTCATCGAACGCTACCGCGCGTGCGGCTTTCGCACGGCCGTCGATGATTTCGGCGCCGGTTATTCCGGCCTCGGCCTGCTCGCGGAACTCCAGCCCGACATCATAAAGATCGACATCAAGCTCGTCCGCGGGCTCGACGAAGACCCTGTCCGCCAGGACATCCTGAACAACGTCAAGGACCTCGCGGACCGGCTCCGCATCATCGTCGTCGCGGAGGGCGTAGAGACGGCGGACGAGCTCGGCTGCCTCATGGAAATCGGCATCGTCCGCGTCCAGGGATTCCTCCTGGCCCGCCCGCAGCTCGGCGG
>SKOX01000234.1 GCA_007119835.1 Paracoccaceae bacterium | reverse complement strand
GCGACGGCTCCGAGGTCGAGGTCGAGATCGACCCGGTCAGCGGCGAGCCGCGCACCTGACCCGACGCCGGGCGACGGCACCGGGCGACGGCGCGGCGCCCGCGCTTTCCCCTACGAATGCCATACGTTTTCCGTACGCTTTCCAGACGTTTGCCGCGGAGCGCGCGCCGCGCCGATTTGCGGCACCGCGAGCGGCGCGGCTTCACCGATAAACCACCTGTTGACGCTCCACCTCGCCCCTTTACGATTGGGTAACCATGGCGGTATAAGCCACCGACAGGCACGAGATGTAGTATCCGCGCGGGGCGTGCCGAACCACCAAGAGGCAGGGACACCATGTTCGGCGCACTCACCGGCCTGTTCTCGTCGGACATGGCCATCGACCTCGGCACCGCCAACACGCTGATCTACATCAAGGGCCGCGGCATCGTCCTCTCGGAGCCTTCGGTGGTCGCCTACGCCTTCAAGGACGGCAAGAAGCGGGTGCTCGCCGTCGGCGAGGAGGCCAAGCTGATGCTCGGCCGCACCCCGGGCTCGATCCAGGCGATCCGGCCGATGCGCGAGGGCGTCATCGCCGACTTCGACGTCGCCGAGGAAATGATCAAGCATTTCATACGGAAAGCCAGCAAGCGCACCGGCTTCTCCAAGCCGAGGGTGCTGGTCTGCGTCCCGCACGGCGCCACCGCCGTCGAGCGCCGCGCCATCCGCGAGAGCGTGCTCCGCGCCGGCGCCCGCAAGGCCGGCCTGATCCCCGAACCGATCGCCGCGGCGATCGGCGCCGGCATGCCGATCACCGAGCCGACCGGCAACATGGTCGTCGACATCGGCGGCGGCACCACCGAGGTCGCGATCCTCTCGCTCGGCGACGTGGTCTACGCCAAGTCCGAGCGGATCGGCGGCGACAAGATGGACGAGGCCATCGTCGCCTACCTGCGGCGGCATCACAACATGTTGATCGGCGAGGCCACCGCCGAGAAGGTTAAGATCGCGATAGGGACCGCGCTCATGCCGTTCGACGGCCGCGGCGAGGTCATGGAGGTCCGCGGCCGCGACCTCCTGAACGGCGTGCCGAAGGAGATCGAGCTCACCCAGGCCCAGATGGCCGAGGCGCTGGCCGAGACGGTGCAGACCATCGTCGAGGCGGTGATCACCGCGCTCGAGCAGACCCCTCCCGACCTCGCCGCCGACATCGTCGACCGCGGCGTCATGCTGACCGGCGGCGGCGCGATGCTCGGCGACCTCGACCTTGCGCTCCGCGAGCAGACCGGCTTGGCGATTTCCGTGGCCGAGGACCCGCTCAACTGCGTCGCGCTCGGCACCGGCAAGTCTTTGGAATTTGAAAGTCAGCTCGCCCACGTGATAGACTTCGGGCAATAGCGCCGGCGCGGGCGGACCGGACGCGAGACAGAGCAACCCGCCCCGAGCAGAGGCGTCCCGGTGGCCAACCGCACCGACCCCAAGACCGACCCCATCCGCGGCACGCGACGCGTGCTGCTCGGCGTGGTCACGGTCTTCCTGCTGGCGCTGTTCATGCTGTGGCGGATCGAGAACACCCGGGTCGAGCAGCTCCGGCTCGAGCTCGTCGACCGCTTCGTGCCCTCCTTCGAATGGACGCTCCGGCCGCTGGCGACCGTCGGGCGCATGGTTTCCGATTTCCAGTCCTACACCCGCGTCTACCAGCAGAACGAGGAGCTGAGGCGCGAGCTGCAGGCCATGCGCGGCTGGCGCGAGGCGGCCCTCCAGCTCGAGCAGAAGAACGCCCAGCTTCTCGCGCTCAACAACGTCCGCCTCAACCCGCGGCTCACCTTCGTCACCGGCGAGGTCATGGCCGACTCCGGCGGGCCCTTCCGCCGCTCCGCGCTGGTCAACATCGGCCAGCAGGACGGCATCCGCGACGGCGCCGTCGCGCTCGACGGCCTCGGCCTCGTCGGGCGGATCTCCGGCACGGGTGAACGCTCCGCTAGGATTCTGTTCCTTACCGATGCGTCAAGCAGGGTTCCGGTAATCGTAAAACCCTCCGGCCAGCGCGCCATCCTGTCGGGGGACAACGGCCCCCTCCCGGTGCTCGATTTCCTGGAACAGACCGACGCCATCCGCCCCGGCGACCGGGTCGTGACAGCGGGCGACGGCGGGCTCTTTCCGGCCGAGATCCTGGTCGGCCAGCTCGTCACCGCGCCCGACGGGCGGCAGCGCGTCCGCCTTGCCGCCGACTTCCGCCGGCTGCACTTCGTCCGGGTGATCCGCCCGGGGCCCTCGGAGACGGTCACCGACCCCGGCGCCATCATCGGCCCGCTGGTTTCCGCCCGTCCGCAGGTCGCGGCTCCCGACGGCGGCGCCGAGGCGCCCGCGGGAGCGGCCGAGTGACCGCCGCGCCCTCCCTCGTCGGCCGCGGCCTCGTCGTGGTCTTGGCACTCCTTGCGCTTCACCTCCCGCTCGTGCCCGTGGGCCATGAGCCGGTACGCACCGCCCTGCCCGACCTCCTCTTCTGCGTGATGGCGGCCGCGGTCGCGCGCCACCCCGCGGCGGCACCGCTGCCACTCGTCCTCGCCTTCGGGCTGGCCGCCGACGTCCTGCTCGGCCGCCCGCTCGGTCTCGGCGCGCTCGGGCTCGTGCTCGCGACGGAGGTGCTGCGCGCGCGGGGCCGCGGGCGCGGCGGCTTCATTGGCGAATGGCTGGTCGTCTCGGCCCTGTTCGCGGCGGTGCTTGCGGGCATGGCCTTCCTCCTCGCGCTCGCGCTGACGAGCGGCCCTGGCCTCGAGCCACTCGCCCGGCACTGGCTCGCGACCGCCCTCGCCTACCCGCTGATCGCCGCCCTCCTCCACCTCGTGCTCCGCCTCTCGGCCCGGCGCACGCTGCCGCAGGCCGCGCGGTGAGCCCGCAGGAGCCGCCGTCGGGCCGCATCACCCGTCGGGGCCTCGTGCTGCTCGGGCTGCAGGCGGGCGTTGTCGGCGCCCTCGCCTGGCGGATGCACCAGCTCCAGATCGTGCAGAACGAGCACTACCACAGCCTCGCCGAGGAGAACCGGATCTCCATCCGGCTGATCCCGCCCGCCCGCGGCCTGATCTTCGACCGCGAGGGCCGGGTACTCGCCGAAAACCGGCAGAACTACCGCATCGTGATGATCCGCGAGCAGGCGCGCCAGCCCGAAGCCGTGCTCGAGCGGCTCGGCACCATCATCGACCTGCCCGAGGCGAACCGCGAGCGCACCCTGCGCGAGATGGCGACGACCGCAGCCTTCGTGCCGGTGGTCGTGACCGAGTTCCTCGACTGGGAGGACGTGGTCCGGGTCACCGCGAACGCTCCCGTGCTGCCGGGCGTGATCACCGAGGTGGGGCTCTCGCGCCACTATCCCCACCCGCAGGAGACCGCGCATGTCGTGGGCTACGTCGGCCCGGTCTCGGAACGCGACCTCGCCGGGCTCGAGCGGCCCGACCCCGTGCTCAGGATCCCGCGCTTCCAGATCGGCAAGAACGGCGCCGAGCACCGGCTCGAGGACACGCTGCGCGGGCAGGCGGGCAACATGCGCCTCGAGATCTCGGCCGCCGGGCGGGTGATGCGCGAGCTCGGCCGCACGGAAGGCATTCCGGGCAAGGACGTGCAGATCACCCTCGATCTCGGCGTGCAGCGCTACGCCATGGAGCGGATGGCGGGCGAAAGCGCGGCGACGGTGGTGATGGACGTGACCAACGGCGATCTGGTCGCCTGCGCCGCGGCGCCGTCCTTCGACCCCAACAGCTTCGTCTTCGGCATCTCCTCGCGCGAGTGGAACGAACTTCTCGCCGACGAGTACCGGCCGCTCAACAACAAGACCGTATCGGGCACCTATCCGCCGGGCTCGACCTTCAAGATGGTCGTCGCCCTCGCAGCCCTGGAAGCCGGCCTCGTGCGTCCGGGCGATACCGTCTCCTGCAGCGGGCACACCAATCTCGGCGGCCACCGCTTCCACTGCTGGCGGCGCGGCGGCCACGGGCGCGTCGACCTGCGCCGCTCCATTTCCCAGTCCTGCGACATCTACTACTACGAGCTGGCCCGCCGCTGCGGCCCAGACCTGATCGCGGCGATGGCGAGGAAGCTCGGCCTCGGCGTGCGCCACGACCTGCCGCTTTCGGCGATCGCGGAGGGCAACATGCCCGACCGGGCGTGGAAGCGCGCCACAAGGGGCGAGAGCTGGACGACCGGCGACAGCTACAACTACGGGATCGGGCAGGGCTTCTCGACGGCCTCGCCGCTGCAACTCGCGGTGATGAGCGCGCGGCTCGCCACCGGGCGCGCGGTCAGGCCGCGGCTCGTGCGCGCGGTCGGCGGCGTGCCGGTGCCGGTCGAGCCGTTCGAGGATCTCGGCCTCAGCCCCGACTGGCTGCGCCGGGTGCAGGATGGCATGTGGGCGGTGTCGAACGACGGCGGCACCGCGGTGCGATCGCGCATCCATGACCCCGAGAACGCCATCGCCGGCAAGACCGGCACGAGCCAGGTCCGCCGCATCACCGCGGCCGAGCGGGCGGGCGGGGTGCGGCGCACGGATCAGCTGCCCTGGCACCTGCGCAACCACGCGCTCTTCGTCGCCTACGCGCCCTATGCGGCGCCGCG
>SKOX01000300.1 GCA_007119835.1 Paracoccaceae bacterium | reverse complement strand
GAGGCGGGCCTGGGCGAGACCAGCGCGCAGGTGATCGCCGAGCGGTTCGGCGTCTCGGCGGCGGACCTGCCCGAGGCGGGCGTGCTGGCCGGCGAGGTCGAGCGGCTGGTGCGCGCCCGCGACGCGCTCGGGGCGGTCAACCTGCGGGCCGAGGAGGACGCGGCGCTCGCGGAGGCGGAGCGGGACGCGCTGGTGGCCGAGAAGACCGACCTTGAGGCGGCGATCGCCAAGCTGCGCCACGGGATCGGGCAGCTGAACCGCGAGGGCAGGGGCCGGTTGCTCGAGGCCTTCGGGCGCGTGAACGAGAGCTTCGGGCAGCTCTTCAGCCATCTCTTCGGCGGCGGCGAGGCGAGCCTCGTGCTGGTCGATTCCGACGATCCCCTCGACGCCGGGCTCGAGATCATGGCGCAGCCGCCGGGCAAGAAGCTCTCGACACTGTCGCTGCTGTCGGGTGGCGAGCAGACGCTGACGGCGCTCAGCCTGATCTTCGCGGTCTTCCTCGCCAACCCCTCGCCGATCTGCGTGCTCGACGAGGTCGACGCGCCGCTCGACGATTCCAACGTGACCCGGTTCTGCGACCTGCTCGACGAGATGCGGCGCAAGACCGACACGCGGTTCCTGATCATCACCCACCATGCGGTGACGATGGCACGGATGGACCGGCTCTTCGGCGTCACGATGGTCGAGAAGGGCGTGAGCCAGCTCGTGTCGGTCGACCTCGCCGCCGCGGAGCGGATCGTCGAGCCGGTCTGACGTTTGGGCCGCCGGTTGCTGCCGACCTGCGCTCACTGATCGATCCTTGGGGCCCTCCGGTGGGTGCACTGCCCGAGCGTCCACACTGGGACACGCACCAAGGCTTTGGTCTGGCTGGAAAAAAGGCTCAACTCAGCCGATTCAGCATTGAGCCGTCGAATGTGCTTTCCGGTCCTTCGGGCCGACGTCGCGTCGATGCCGCTGCACCTGCATCCCGGCTTCCGGGTGCGGGCCATGCGCCGACACCAGCCTTGGAGCCATCATCATCTTCATCGGCTGGGAACATCTCCGGCCGGCGTCCGTTGGAGGATCATCTGCGCCACGACGCGGGCGGAACGAGAGAAAAGTATGGCAGTCTATCTGATTACCGGCGGAGCGGGCTTCATCGGCCGGCACCTGATCCGGGAGCTGCAGGGCGCGGGCCACGAGGTTCGGGTGCTCGACAGTCTCGTCGAGCAGGTGCACGCCGCGGGCCCGGGCGCGCCGCTGCCTGCGAGCGTCGAGTTCTTCCGGGGCGACGTGCGCGACCATTCGCTGGTCGGCAGGGCCGTGCGCGGGGTCGACGGCGTCTTTCACCTCGCGGCCGAAGTCGGCGTCGGGCAGAGCATGTACGAAGTGAGCCGCTATGTCGGCGCGAACGACCTCGGCACGGCGGTGCTGCTCGAGGCGGCGCTGGAGGCGGACCTGCGCCGGATCGTCGTCGCCTCGTCCATGAGCATCTACGGCGAGGGGCTCTATCGCACCGGCGACGGCCGCTTCGTCGAGGACGCGAGCCGGCGGCCTGCCGACGTTCAGTCCGGTCTCTGGGATCCGGTCGGTCCGGAGGGCGAGCCGCTGCAGCCCGCGCCGACGCCCGAGAGCAAGCGCCCGGACCTCGCGTCGGTCTACGCGCTGACGAAGTACGCGCAGGAGCGGCTCGTGCTGATGCTTGCGGCCGCCCGCGGGATCGAGGCGGTGGGGCTCCGGCTCTTCAACGTCTTCGGGCCCGGTCAGGCGCTCTCGAACCCGTACACCGGGGTGCTCGCCATCTTCGCGAGCCGGCTCCTGAACGGCCAGCCGCCGCTGGTCTACGAGGACGGCAGGCAGTTGCGGGACTTCGTGCATGTCGGCGACGTCGCCCGCGCCTTCCGCCTCGCGATGGAGCGGCCCGGCGTCGCCGGTGACGTGTTCAACATCGCGAGCGGGCGGAACCGCACCGTCGTGGAGATCGGCGAGGCGCTCGCCCGCGCGATGGGGCGCGAGGACCTCGAGCCGCGTATCCTGAACCAGGCGCGGGCCGGGGACATCCGGCACTGCGTCGCCGATACCGGCCATGCGGAACGGGGCCTGGGTTTCCGCGCCGAGCGGCAGCTGGAGGACGCGCTCGGCGAGCTGGTCGAGGCGGTGTCGGTCCAGAAGGCGCATGACGGCGTGCAGGAGGCGCATCGCGAGCTGCAGCGCCGGGGTCTGGTTGTATGACGGTCGGTTCCGGAAGAGACGCCCGACGCTTCGGCGTCGCCGAATGGTTCAGGCTGGGTGATTACGACCGGGTCGACCGGGCGCTCGACCATCTCGAGGCGCTGGGCGCGAAGTCGCTCAGGACGCATCTTTCGTGGGCCGACTATCATGCAGAGGGCGGCGGCGCTTGGTACGACTGGCTGATCCCGCGCCTTGCGGAGCGGATCGAGCTCTTGCCCTGCATCCACTACACGCCACCGTCGCTTTCGGTGACAGGCACGACGGCGGGACCGCCGCGCCGGACGCGGGATCTTGCGGATTTCGTCGATCACGCCCTCGACCGCTACGGACAGCATTTCCGCGATGTCGAGCTCTGGAACGAGCCGAACAACCTGCTCGACTGGGACTGGCGGGTGGACACCGAATGGACGGCCTTCGCCGAGATGATGGGGGCGGCGGCGCACTGGGCGGAGCGGCGCGGCTGCCGGGCCGTGCTCGGCGGCCCTTGCCCCTTCGATCTCAACTGGCTGCAGCTCATGGGCGAGCGCGGCGTGCTGCGCGAGGTGTCGGCGATCTCGATCCACGGCTTTCCCGGCACCTGGGACTCCGAGGCGAGCACCTGGGGCGGCTGGGATGAGCACATCGCCGCGGCACGCGCCCTCGCCGAGCGCTACCGGTCGGGGGTGGAGATCTGGATCACCGAGGCCGGCTACTCGACCTGGCGCCATGACGAGGTGGAGCAGGCGCGGCGGTTTCTCGACGCGCTCGACGCGCCGGCGGACCGGCTCTACTGGTACGGCCTCTACGACCTGCACCCGGACACGCCGATCCAGGAGGGGCGGCAGTTCGACATCCGCCACTACTTCATGGGCGTGCGGGACGTGCGCGGGCGCGAGAAGCTGCTGGCGCGCCTGCTGCGCGAGGGCGGCCCGGCCGCGGTGCGGCGCAAGGTGAGCCTGACGCGGGCGCGGGCGGCGCAGACGAAGGACCCGATCCTGATCACCGGCGGCGCGGGCTTCATCGGCGCGAACCTAGCCGACGCGCTCCTCGAGGATGGCCGGGAGGTCATCGTCTTCGACAATTTCAGCCGGGCTGGCGTCTCGACCAATCTCGACTGGCTGAGCGAGCGGCACGGGCCGCGGGTGCTGGCGCAGGCGGCCGACATCCGCGACCGCGACGCGCTCGCCGACGCGGTGACGGATGCGGCCTGCGTCTACCATCTCGCGGCCCAGGTGGCGGTCACCGACAGCCTCGCCTATCCGGTCGAGGATTTCGAGGTGAACGCGCGCGGCACGCTCAACATCCTCGAGGCGATCCGGGCGAAGGGCAGGGGCACGCCACTGGTCTTCGCCTCGACCAACAAGGTCTACGGCAGCCTCGCGGCCGTCGAGACCGAGGCGACGCCGGTCGGGCATCTGCCGCGCGACCCGGTGCTGCGGCGCTGGGGGATCGGCGAGGCGACGCCGCTCGATCTCTCGACCCCCTACGGCTGCTCGAAGGGGGCGGCGGACCAGTATGTGCTCGACTACGCGCATTCCTTCGGCATCCCGACCGCGGTGCTCAGGATGAGCTGCGTCTACGGGCCGCGGCAGTTCGGCACCGAGGACCAGGGCTGGGTCGCGCATTTCGTTATCCGCGCGCTCGAGGGGGCGCCGGTCACGGTGTTCGGCGACGGCGCCCAGGTGCGCGACGTGCTGCACGTGCGCGACGCGGTCAGAGCCTACCGCCTCGTCATGGCGGACATCGCGCGGCTCTCCGGGCAGGCCTTCAATCTCGGCGGCGGGCCGTCGAACGCGGTCAGTCTCGCCACGATGCTCGACGCGATCGAGCGGCTGACGGGGCGGCGCATCGAGCGGCAGCACGAGGCGGTCCGCACGGGCGACCAGCCCTACTTCGTCGCGGACACGCGGGCGCTGTCGGCGGCCACGGGATGGCAGGCGCGGGTGCCGTGGGAGGAAGGCGTCCGCGACCTCTTCGGCTGGCTGCGCGCCACGCGCTTTCCGCCAGTGCGCCCGGGCGCACCGACGCTCGTCCACGACAGTACCAAGCAGGGAGGCACCCATGCGCGTCGCGCTGGTCAATCCGCACTGGGTATTTGACGGCAGCATCTACTTTGGCTGCCGCGACCCGCATCTCCCGCTCGAACTCGGCTATGCCAAGGTGATGCTCGAGGCCGAGGGCCACGAGGCCCGGCTCTTCGACGGACAGCTCGGGGAGGCGAGGGGTGAGGCGCTGCCCGAGGCGGTGGCGGACTGGGCCCCCGACATGACGGTGCTGACGACGGCGCCGACATACCTCTTCTGGCGCTGCCCGCCGCCGGAGCTGCGGGTGCCGCGGCGGTTCATCCGGGCGCTGGCCGGGCGCGGCGGGCGGGTGGTCGCGGTGGGGCCGCACGGCTCG
>SKOX01000143.1 GCA_007119835.1 Paracoccaceae bacterium | reverse complement strand
CGGGATCCCGTACCGCATGGAAATCCTCGACTACGGCACCACGATGAAGGCGCCCGAGTACCTCGCGATCAACCCGATGGGGAAGGTGCCGGCCATCCGGCACGGCGATGTCGTCGTCACCGAAGCGGCGGCGATCTGCGCCTATCTCGCCGATGCGTTTCCCGATGCGGGCCTCGCCCCGCCGCCCGGGAGGCGGGGGCCCTACTACCGCTGGCTGTTCTTCGGCGCCGGGCCGGTGGAGGCCGCGCTGAGCAACCAGATCTTCGGCATCGAGCCGACGCCGGAGCAGCAGATGCAGGTCGGCTACGGCTCGCTCCGGGCGGTGGTCGAGACGCTGGCGCAGGCGGTGGCGGGACGACGCTTCATCGCCGGCGAGGCGTTCACCGCCGCCGACGTCTATGTCGGCTCGCAGATCGGCTGGGGCATGCGCTTCGGCTCGCTGGAGAAGCGGCCGGAGTTCGAGGCCTACTGGGCCGGTCTCAGGGACCGCCCGGCGCATCGCCGGGTCGAGGCCGCGTTCGACGAGGCGGTGGCGAAGCAGCGGGCTTCGGACCGATGAGCCCGTCTTCTCGATCGGCGCCCCGGTGAGGCTCGCTCGCCCGGAGCGTCGAGGGTCGGATTGGGGCGAGCCCTATCCGCGCGGCCCCGGTCGGCCGGCCGGCTTCCGCGTATCGCGAGGAAGAGGCCGGACCACGGCGGAGGCGGCAGGCTCAACGCGTTTCAGAGGGCGACCTGTCGCGAGGTGAGCCGGCGACGCAGCAAGCCGGCCTTGCGGAATGGCGGCTGCAGGGCATGGCCGCGCCTGCGACGTCGAGGCCGTCCCGTCAGAGGTGGCGGGGGATTCCCCAGGCGGCATGAGGCCTTGATCGTCAACGTCGACTTAGCGCTTGCGGCCGCCTTTGGCTCCTGCGACGTCTTCATGAACCTCCGGGCTCTGCACAATGGGGAAGCAGCCCTTGCGCGAACCGCCGGCTCGACCTTGCCCTCTTCCGGTCCCGTGGCGCTGACCACTCAGGCTCCGCCGCCTGCGGGACGCCGCCGGGCGGTGACGGCGCTCGGCATCACCCAGATCCTGGCCTGGGGCTCGTCCTTCTACCTGCTTGCGGTTCTGGCGGACCCGATCGTCCTCGACACCGGCTGGCCGCGCGGCGCCGTGGTTGGCGGCATCTCGCTCGGGCTCCTCGTCTCGGGCGTGGCTTCGATGCGCATTGGCCGCGCGATCGAGCGGCTGGGCGGGCGGCCGGTCCTCGGCGCAAGCTCGGTGCTGCTCGCCGCCGGCCTCGCGCTGATCGCGGTCGCCCCGTCGCTCCCGGCCTACCTCGCCGCCTGGCTCGTGCTCGGGCTCGGCATGGGCGCCGGACTCTACGATGCGGCCTTCTCGACCCTGGGCCGCATGTTCGGTCGGAGCGCGCGGAGCGCTATCACCGAGGTGACGCTCTGGGGCGGCTTCGCCAGCACCGTCTGCTGGCCGCTCTCGGCCCTCCTCGTCGAGAGCGTCGGCTGGCGCGGGGCCTGCATCGTCTACGCGGGACTGCACCTCCTCGTCGCGCTCCCCCTGCACCTCCTCGCCCTGCCGCGCGAGGAGGTTCGGCCGGAGGCACCGCCCCCGGCAGAGGCTCCGGCCGCGTCGGACCGAAACCCGCTCCCGCCGCCACGGCTCTTCCTGCTGCTTGCCCTCACCCTGACCACCGGCGGCGCCATAGCCGCGGTCATCTCGGTGCATCTGATCGTCGTGCTGCAGGCCGGCGGCCTCAGCCTTGCGGCAGCGGTCGGGCTCGGGGCGCTGATCGGCCCGGCGCAGGTAGGTGCGCGGGTGATCGAGATGCTCGTCGGCCGCCGCCTGCATCCGCTCTGGACGCTCACGGCTGCCGCTCTGCTGATCCTGGCGGGCCTCGCGCTCCTGGCTCTCGACCTTTTTGTTCCGGCGATCGCCCTGATCAGCTACGGCGCCGGTAACGGCATCTGGTCCATCGCTCGCGGCGCCGTCCCGCTCGAGCTCTTCGGCGGGTCGGGCTATGCGGCGCTGATGGGGCGCCTCGCGATGCCGACCTTCGTTGCTCAGGCGGTCGCGCCGTCCGTGGCGGCACTTCTCATCGTCCAGGTCGGCGCAGCGAGCCTCCTGGTCGCGATGACCCTGCTGGCGCTGGCCAACGTGATCTTGATCCTATGCCTCTAGGATGCGACGCGGGGCCTTCGTGGGCAACCGCACGCCTGAGACTGCCGGCCCAGAGGAACAGACCTCTTGCTCGCATCTTTTGCCGTGGCTGGACGCTGTTTGTGCTTGACCGGGATCAATGTCGGCCGCTTCCCTCTGTGCTTGATCGTCGTCGGATATCTGAGCTTGTGCACCTGAGGCGTGAAAGCGATGGTGGACACTGGCCCACAGGACCAGCACCTCGACCCGGCAGTTGTCAGATCCGCTCTCGAGCGGGTGCTGGCATCGCCGGAGTTCAATGCGTCTCCCCGCAACCGCGCCTTTCTCGCCTACATCGTGGACGAAGCGCTCGCGGGTCGAGGGGAACTGATCAAGGCCTACAGCATCGCGATCTCGGTCTTCAATCGTGACCCGGACTTCGACCCCCAGCTCGACTCGATCGTGCGGATAGAGGCGGGCCGGCTCCGCCGGGCGCTTGATCTGTACTATCTCACCGCAGGTCGGGACGACCCCATCCGGATCTCGGTCCCGAGAGGCGGATACGTTCCAGCCTTCGAGCGTCCCGCTCCCGAAGCGGCGCTGGCTCCCGAGCCGAGACCGCAGGGCACGCGGGGCATGCGCATTGCGGTGGCGGCGTTTTCCCAGGAAAGCGACGCAGCCCGATATCCAGATTTCGCACGCGGCCTGACCAGGGCGATCGTCGTCGCGCTGACGCGCTTCACGGAGATCTTCGTCTACGGCCCGGAGACATCCGCCCGGTTCGGGAGCGACGTCGACATTCAAAGGCTTCGGGACGAGCTTGACGTCCAGTACGTCCTGAACGGCGGTGCCTGTGTGCTCGGGGACCATTTCGCGGTCGACGTGCTTCTGATCGAGACCGGCTCCGGGCGGACGGTCTGGGCCGACACCTTCGATCGCCCGCTCAACCCGACAGAGGTCGTCCGGCTCCGCAACGACACGGCCAACCGCCTCGTCTCGACGCTCGCGCAGCCCTACAGCGCCCTGTTCGACAAGCGCTCCTCCGATGTGGAGGGAAGCCTGCCGGCATCGTTCAAGTCCTATGACGCGGTGATGCGCTTCTACCAGTATGCCCGCACCTTCGATCGAAAGCTTCTCGAGCCGCTCCGCCAGGCGCTGGAGGAGGTGCTCGTGCGGGACCCGGATTACGCGGAGGCGCATGCCTGCCTCGCACGGGTCTATGTCGACACGGTCCGGTTCGGGTCGACGGCCGGCCCGCTCGTGGCCGCACCCCTGGAGCGTGCGGTGGCACTGGCCCGCCGCGCCGTCGATCTCGCGCCCCGCTCGAGCGCGGCCCGGTTCGCGCTCGGGCTCGCCTTATGGTTCGTGGAGGGCCCGGCAAGAGGCATCGCCGAGCTGGAAGAGGGCCTGAAGCTCAATCCGAATGACGCCAACATCATGGCCGAGCTCGGGCAGCGTTACGCCATGCGCATGGACTGGGAGCGCGCGCTGCCGATGCTCGCCGCGGCCGATGAACGGAACCCGGGCCAGCCGAGCTTGCTCAGGTTCGGTCAGTTCCTTCACGCCTATGTCGAAGGACGCTACGAGGATGCCCTGGCACTGGCGCGGAAAATGGGGCCGCTCCAGGTCCTCCACGCACCGGGCGCCGTGGCCATCGCGGCCGCGAAGGCGGGGCGGAAGGCCGAAGCACGGGCCGCTCTCGCCGAGGTTCTCAGGATGGAGCCCGAGTATCTCCTCCACGCCAGGGAGGACCTGATGAAACGCAACCTTCACCCGGACCTCGTCGATCTCCTTCTCGACGGCCTGCGCGAGGCCGCTGCCGATCTTCCCGGTACTTTCCAGGGGCGCCCAGCGACGTCGGCGTGATCTCGGCGCTCATAGTCGTTTCCTGCAGATCCAGGCGTGGCCGACCCGTTCCGGCGACCGCCGCTGCGCGTCCGTTCGTGAGAGATCCTCCTTCCGTTCGATAGGTGTTCCGACCCGGCACCATGAGTCGCCTGACGTCGCGGCGGGGTTAATGCCGCCACCGTCACAGCAACGTACTTCCGACAGGCCGCCTCAGACGGGCAACTTCACGTGCCTCCCGGTCTCATCCGGGGCTCTCGACGGCAACAGCGGCCGAGGGTCAGGAGGGTGATCCCGGGCAGGATTCGGAACGGTCCGGCTATCGCCCAAGGCCGAGACCGAAGGGTCGCGTTTCAAGAGGAAGACAGGAGAAGAGCGTGAAGAGCCTACTGGAGCCATCGTCACTGCCGCCGGGTCCGGGCGGTATCGGTGGTCTCTCGACCATGGAGAACAGCCTCGAGAGGACCATGACGGCCAGTCGAGTCTCGCGGGAGAGCTATGGCTGAATTTGGGTGACGCGGCGTGATCAGGCGGCGCGGCCCTGGCCGGCATCGCCTTCGGCGATACCGTCGGTAAATCTGACGCCCTCGATGACGCGGGGCAACTGGTTTTTG
>SKOX01000371.1 GCA_007119835.1 Paracoccaceae bacterium | reverse complement strand
CTGATCCTGCCGACGCTGCTCGCCTTCTTCGCGCTCGGCCAGCCGATCAGCCTCGACTATCCCGAGCTCAGGGGCTTCAACTTCGTCGACGGCATCCACTTGCGCGGGCCCTTCATCGCGCTGTGGTTCGCGCTGTCGATCTATACCGCCGCCTTCATCGCCGAGAACGTCCGCGCCGGCATTCAGGCCGTCGCCAAGGGCCAGACCGAGGCGGCCTATTCGCTCGGGCTCGCGCCCCGCAAGACCATGCGCCTCGTCATCCTGCCGCAGGCGCTCCGGGTGATCGTGCCGCCGCTGATCTCGCACTATCTCAACCTGACCAAGAACTCCTCGCTCGCGATCGCGGTCGGTTACATGGACGTGACGGCGACGACCCGCATCACGCTCAACCAGACCGGTCGCGCGATCGAGGCAATCCTGCTGCTGATGGCCTTCTACCTGGTGATCTCGCTGACGATCTCGGCCTTCATGAACTGGTACAACGCCAAGATTAAGCTCAAGGAGCGCTGAGATGGCCGACGTCGCGCACCAGACGGCCTTCGTTCGCCACGCGGCTCTGCCGGAGCGCGAGCCGCCGACCGCGCAGGCCGGCGCGGTACACTGGCTGCGCGCCAACCTCTTCAACTCCTGGTTCAACGCGCTGCTCACGCTGCTGCTGGTCTACATCATCGTGCAGGCGGTCCTCGGGGTCTGGCCCTGGTTCGCCGGCGCCACCTGGGAGGCCGGCAGCCTGCAGGAATGCCGCGAGCGCGGCGGCGGCGCCTGTCTCGCGGTCATCAACGAGCGCTGGCGCCAGTTCCTGTTCGGCTTCTATCCGCGCACCGAGCACTGGCGGCCGGCCGTGACCTTTCTCTGGCTCTGCATCGCGATCGCGCCGGTGCTGTTTCCCGCCGTGCCGCGGCGGCTCTTCTGGGCCACGGCGCTCTTTCCGTTCTTCGCGTACTGGCTGATCTGGGGCGGCTCGCTCTGGCCGGTGCTGATGACCCTCGGCGGTCTCGGCCTCGGCTACGCTGCCTACCGCTTCGCCGCGGGCCGGCTGGGCGCGATGACGGCGGCCCTCGCCGGGCTCCTCGTCTTGGTCGTCTGGTTGCAGGTCGTTGCCGGACCGCTCGCCCGCGAACTCTCGCGGATGATCCCGCTCGACCTCGTGACCGTGCCGTCGCGCAACATCGGGGGCTTCACGCTCACGTTCGTCATCGGCGTCTCGGGGATCTCGCTGTCGCTCCCCCTTGGCATCCTGCTCGCCCTCGGCCGGCAGTCGAAGATGTTCTTCATCAAGACGCTCTGTGTGGGCTTCATCGAGTTCATCCGAGGTGTGCCGCTCATCACGCTGCTGTTCGTCGCCTCGGTTATGCTCGCCTACCTCCTGCCGCCGGGCACGACCTTCGACCTTGTGCTCCGCGTCATCATCATGGTCACGCTCTTCGCCTCGGCCTACATCGCCGAGGTGATCCGCGGCGGCCTCGCCGCGCTGCCCCGCGGCCAGTACGAGGCGGCCGATGCGATGGGCCTGACCTACTGGCAGGCGATGCAGCTGATCATCCTGCCCCAGGCGCTCAAGATCTCGATCCCCGGCATCGTCAACGTGTTCATCGGCCTCTTCAAGGACACGACGCTCGTCGCGATCATCGGCCTGCTCGACCCGCTGGGCCTGTCGACCGCGGTTCGGGCGACGACGGAATGGAACGGCGTGATCTGGGAGCTCTACGGCTTCATCGCCCTCATCTTCTTCGCCTTCTGCTACGGCATGTCGAAATACTCGCAGCACCTGGAGCGCCGTCTCCGGACCGAACACCGATAGGAGCAACCGATGGCCGAAGCCATTCTCGATCCAGGCGAACTCAAGCGCCCCAATCCGTCCGCTCTCCGGGTTTCTGACGAGCGCGCGATCGAGATCGTCGGCATGAACAAGTGGTTCGGCCAGTTCCACGTCCTGCGCGACATCGACCTCACCGTCTACAAGGGCGAGCGCATCGTCGTCTGCGGCCCCTCGGGCTCGGGCAAGTCGACGCTGATCCGCTGCATCAACCGCCTTGAGGAGCACCAGACGGGCACGATCCGGGTCGAGGGCGTCGAGCTCACATCGGACCTGAAGAACATCGACCGGATCCGCTCGGAAGTCGGGATGGTGTTCCAGCACTTCAACCTCTTCCCGCACCTGACGATCCTCGAGAACTGTACGCTCGCCCCGATCTGGGTCCGCAAGACCCCGAAGAAGGAGGCCGAGGAGATCGCGATGCAAACCCTCGAGAAGGTCCGCATTCCGGAGCAGGCCCAGAAATACCCCGGCCAGCTCTCGGGCGGCCAGCAGCAGCGTGTCGCGATCGCCCGCGCGCTCTGCATGCGGCCGAAGATCATGCTCTTCGACGAGCCGACGAGCGCGCTCGACCCCGAGATGATCAAGGAGGTGCTCGACACCATGATCCAGCTCGCGGAGGAGGGGATGACGATGATCTGCGTCACCCACGAGATGGGCTTCGCCCGCTCGGTGGCGAACCGGGTCATCTTCATGGACCAGGGCCAGATCGTCGAACAGAACGCCCCGGAGCCCTTCTTCAACAATCCGCAGTCCGACCGGACCAAGCTCTTCCTGAGCCAGATCCTCGGGCACTGAGCCCGCGCGGCCAGGGTTCGTCCGCGCAGCCGGCGCGACCCGGCGCTGATCGGGAGGCAGTAAGTGCGTGGGGGCCTTGCGCGGCCCGGAGGACAGGAGTTCGCCCCAGCGCGAGACGTCGACGCCGGCCTTGTCGAGCGGGGAGAGGTCGCTCCAAGGCGAGTAGCGGACGATCTGGGAGAGGTGATAAGTTACCCGCGATCAGCATCCATGTCCGGATCGACTGCGCTCGCGGTTCAGACCCTCCGGCCGGAGCGCAGGATCGTGTAGATGCCGGCGCTCAGGATGAGCAGGCCGCCCGCCGCGGTCGGCAGTTCGAGCGTCTCGCCGAAGACCGTGAGGCCGAGGATGGTGACGAAAAGCAGCTGGAAGTAGGCGAATGGCTGCACGACCGTGGCCTCGGCCACCTCGTATGTCTTGATGAGCAGGTAGTGGCCCAGCGCGCCGGTGACGCAGAGCGTGCCCATCCAGCCCCAGTCGCCTGCAGTGCGCATCGGCTCCCAGAAGAACGGCACGAAGAGCGTGATCGCAGCGGCCCCGGCGACGCCGGTGTAGAAGAAGCTCGTCTCGGCACGGTCGGTGAGGGCGGCGCGGCGCGTGAGCAGGCCGTAGAGCGCGAACATCAGGGCCGCGACGACCGGCACCACCGCCTCTGGCGCAAAGACCTGGAAGCCGGGCCGCAGGATGACGAGGACCCCGGCGAGGCCGATGGCGATGGCGGTCCAGCGCCGCCAGCCGACGCTCTCGCCGAGGACCGGGCCGGAAAGCGCCGCGATCAGGAGCGGGTAGATTGCGAAGATCGCGTGCGTGCCGATCAGCCCGAGCAGCACGAAGGAGAGGACTGTGGTGCAGATCTCGGCCACGAGAAGCACGCCGCGGACGATCTGGAGCTTCAGCTGGCCGGTCCGCGCCACCCGCGCGACCCCCCCGCCGCGCGCGACGGCGACCGCGACCACGAACGCCGCGAAGAACCAGTAGCGGATCGCGACCACCATCAGCACGTTGTATTCGGCGGCAAGGTAGCGCGAGATGCCGTCCTGCAGCGCGAAGACGAGCGAGGTCAGGATCATCAGCGTGATCCCGAGGGGAGCGTTGTTCGTCATGGGAGGGCGCGGCGGCCCCGCGTCATGTGGCGCTTGCCACCGTAGCCGGAGACGCGCTCGACCACGAAGCCTGCGGCGGCGAGCGCGCGGCGGGTGGCCCCTGCAGCGGTGAACGTGGCGAAGGTGCCGTTCGGCGCCGTGCGCTGCGCGAGGGCCGCGAGGAGGCCGGCCTCCCAGAGCTCCGGGTTGCGCGCCGGCGAGAAGCCGTCGAGAAACCAGGCATCGGCCCGGCCGGACCAGGCCGGCACGGTTTCGCGGGCGTCGCCCTCGATGACGTCGAGCGTGAGACCGGTCACGGCGATGCGCCGCCGGCCCGCCGCCCAGGCGGTGACGAGGGCATCGGCGAGATGGGTGAGCTCCGGCCACGGAGCGAGCGCACGGGCCATGTCTTCGCTGCGCAGGGGCGCGATCTCGAAGGCGGTGTATGTCAGGACGCCGGGCTGCCCGCTCCTTGTCCAGGCCTCCGCGGCGGCGAGCGCGTTGAGGCCGGTGCCGAAGCCGATCTCCGCAATCGCAAAGCCGGGACCGAAGCGGGCCGGCAGGTCGTTGCCCGCGAGGAAGACGTGGCGGCTCTCGGCCAGTGCATCCGCGGCGCCGTAGTAACTCTCGCCATGGCGCCGGCTCACCGGGGCGCCGTCACGCCAGTCGAGCGCCGGCCCCGCGGCGGGGGCTGGGACGGGCGCGGTCATCGACGTATGTCCGGCTGCATGTGCGCGAGCATAGGGGGCGGTCTAGGCATGGGGAAGGGCGCGGCAATCGATGTTTTGGTCGTAGGGGCGGGCGTCTACGGGCTCGCCGCTGCGCTGGCGCTGGCGCGCGCCGGCCGCTCCGTCCGTGTCCTCGACCGGCTGTCGCCGGGTTCGGGCGCGAGCGGCG
>SKOX01000198.1 GCA_007119835.1 Paracoccaceae bacterium | reverse complement strand
CTTGCGGCCCCGCAGCGCGGTCGGGCGGAGAACGGCGCAGGGCGTGACGACGTAGACCATCGGGCTTTCGCTGTGCTCCGGGAAGGTAGCTCCGGCGCGGGTGCGGGTCGAGGGCGCGGCGGTCGCAGGGCCTTGCCCGGTCGCGCTTGTCACGGCGCGCCGAAGCGCCGGCTGCGCTGCAGAAGGGTGACAGCGCTGCCGGCCCTGGATCGGCGAGGCCGCGGGCCGGCGGTCCTGGCGCCGCGGCTTGCCGCTCGCGGTCTCGGGGTCCGTCGTGACCCTTGTCGGCGCCCGAACGACAGGCCGGTACCCGGCTGCCCGGGAGCCACGCCGCCGAACCTTGGCGGTCGGCGCGCGTTCGGCGCCGGAGCGGCTCGATCAGGGCCGGCGGCAGGGCGATGAGGTGGACGATGCAGAACGGCGGCGAGCGGCGGACCATCACGGTGGTGGAGGAGGCCAGGGTTCCGGCCGACGGGCTCGTGCTCGGCTTCGGCGCGGTGCTGCCGTTTCCGGTCGCGCTTGCGGTGCTCTGGTTCGCCGATGCGGCGGCCGGCGCCGTCGCCCTCGCCGCGATCGAGATCTACGGCGCGGCGATCCTGATCTTTCTCGGCGGCGTGCGGCGCGGACTGAGCTTCCGGACCGAGGGGGGACCGCGGGCGGGGCAGATCGGCATGGCGCTATGGCTGTTCGCGGCCGGCCTCGGCGCGCTGGCGCTCGCCACCGTGCCGGCGCTCGGTTTCCTGCTGGCGGGCTATGCGAGCCTGTTCATCCTCGATCCGCTGGCCGCCCGCCGGGGAGAGGCGCCGCTCTACTTCGCGCGCCTGCGGCCCTGGCAGATGGCGATCCCGGTCGCCGTCCTCGCCCTGGTGCTCCTGGGCGTCTGATCGCGCCGCGGGGGATCAGCCGTTGCCCGGATCGCCCGCGTCCGCCTCGGCGTCGCCGGCGTCGCCCGCGCCCGGCTCCTCGGCCGGGAGTGCGATCAGCTCCTCGTACGCCTCGGCCGTCATTCCGTGCAGCCGCTCGACCAGGGCGGTGACCGACCAGATCTCCTCGTCGCTCAGGGCATGCCGGTAGGACGGCATGCTGGTGAACTTCACGCCCTCACGGATGATCCAGAAGATCTCCTCCGCCGCGAGGTCGGTGCCGTCCTCGGGGAGGTGCGGCGGCAGCGGGTAGAGCCCTTCGGCCCACGCCTCCCGGTCGGCCTCCGGCACCCCGTGGCACATGGCGCATTCCGCCGCATAGATCGGGGCGCCGGCCGCGGCGCGCTCGCGGTCGAGGGCCGGCGCCTCGATGCCCGCGGCCTGGCGGGCGACGGAGGCGTGATAGATCTCGTCGATCGCGGCCTCGAGCGCGGGCGGGTGCGGCTCGGTCGCGGCGATGGAATAACGGCCGGAGAAGGCGTACCAGGCCACGCCGGCCGCGACGATCAGCACCGCCGCCGCCAGGGCGACGATGACCCGGCCGGCGATGCGCCCGGCGGTCACGAGGGGGTCCAGTCGCCGCCCGAACGGTGGCGAGTTGCGTCGGGAAACTGGCGGCCCGGCATCGGGGTTTGCATGACCATCGCCGTCAACGGCGGGTGCCGGGGCGGGTTCCGGGCCGCGCGCCGGGGCGACGGGCCGCGCGCGTCAGTGCGATGCGGCTCCGGGGCGGCGCTCGATGGCAGCGGCGATCAGCGCCTCGAAGTCGGCGGGACTGCGCAGGGCGGCGATCTCGGCGCCCTCGACCGTGACGCCCCAGCGGCGGGCGATCGCCTCGTAGCGCGGCAGGCGGTGGGCGATCAGCCGCCGGAAGCCGTGGCGGATGAAGGCGTCGGGATCGACCGCGTCGCCGGGCGTGCCCGTGGCGGCGCGGTAGTCGTCCCACAGCTGCCGGAGGAACGGCTCCTGGTAGTACATCGGCTTCGGCGCGCGGTCGAAGCGGCGGGCGAGCTCCTCGACATCCGCCTCGGTGCCGCGGATCCAGACCGGCAGCAGCGCGCCGGCGAGCTCGGACAGCACCGGATCGAAGGGATCGGCGGGATCGACCACCTCGCAGAGCGAACCCGACGTGTCGCAGACGAAGTGGTCGTAGTCGTAGATCGTGCGCGCCTTGTCGATGAACAGCAGCGTGTCGCGGGTCGCGGCGACCTCAGCGGCGCGGTGCTGGCGCTGGCGCTGGACGTAGTCGTCGAAGGGGATGCCGCCCTTCGCCGGGTCGCCCGGCTTGCCGAGATAGGTCGAGAGCGGGCGCAGGTTGCCGAAGGTCAGGTTCGACGCGATGTAGATCGAGTCCGAGCGCAGCAGGTCGCGCAGGAACGGCACGCGCATCGCCTCGCGCTTGAAGTTGTCGACGATGTGCTCGCCCATGTAGCGCGTGCCGATGCGGAAATCGACCGAGTAGTGGAACCACTCGGCCTCCTCGCGCAGCATCGCGGCCGTGTGCGTCTTGCCCAGGCCCGACATGCCGAACAGCGCCACCCGCTTGTGCGGGGCGCGGATCCAGTCCTCGGCCGTCTCGTAGATCATCGCGCGGGTCCCTCGGCGCCCTGGCGGCCTGCCTAGCGGCGGTGCGGCCGGAGGGCAAGCGGTGCCCGCGGCCGCTTCCGGCGGTCAGAAACTGTAGCCGATCCTGACGCCGAGGCCCGTGACCGTGCCGTCCTCGAAGCGCGTGTCGAGGACGTTGCGCGCCGAGCCGAGCCAGCCGTAGCTGAGCCCGCCGGTCAGCTCGAGCGGCCCGGTCGTGTAGGTGAGCGCGGCCCCGAGGATCGTGCGGCCGTCGACGGGGCCGAGCGTCGTCAGGATGCCGCCCTGGGAGGGCTCGTAGGAAGCCTGCAGCGCCCCCGACCACTGGTCGGTGAAGCGACGTCCGACCCCGAGGGTGTAGGTCCACCAGTCGCTCTCGAACTCGACCAGCGGCGCGCCGACCACAGCGACGTAGGACGGCGGGGCCACCTCGTAGCTCGTCCAGTCGACCCAGCGCACCGAGCCGAAGACGAGGGTGTCGGCGGCGACGCCCGACTGGAACTCGAGGTTGACCGACTGGGGCGTCTCGAAGGTGAGGCTGGTCCTGTCGGTGCCGAACTCGGTCGTGGCGAAGGTGTGCTCGATGCGGCTGTAGTAGGTGAGCGAGACGTTGAGCGCGATCTCGGGCAGGCTGTAGCCCGCGCCGAGCATGTAGCCCAGGCTCCAGTCGCGGTCGGTCGTGAGCGTGTAGCCGGGCAGGCCGAAGGTCGGCCCGACGAACGGCACGACGGCCTCGGCCTCCGACCGCTGGGCGGTGAGGCCGCCGTAGATCTTCACGTTCGGCATGACGTCGTATGCAAGAACGGTCGTGAAAGCGTAGCTCGTCACATCGGCAACGACGCCCTCGTAGGAGAAGCCGGGCGGCATGGCGCCGAAGTCCAGCGGCGGAAAGGTGCCGCGCCCGTAAGCCGTGTCCGCGCCCCAGGGCTCCTCGAAGAAGAGCGCGTAGGACAGCCGGTCGGTGATGTCGCCGCGCAGGGCCAGGCTGAACTGGCTGAAGGTCTCCAGGATGTCGTCGGTGCGCCCCTCGACCCGCAGCGGCGCGCCGAGGGCGGTGAGGTCGGCGTCGCGGCCGCGCAGTTCGGGGCGTATGACGGCGAGGTTGAACTCGGCGTAGGTCCCCTCGCGGAAGAGGATGCGGGCCGACGGGACGATGCGCTCGATGCCGGCGGCGTCGGCGGGTGCCGCAGGCGCGAGACCGGCTGCGAGGACGATGCCGGCGGCGAGCGTCGCGGGGGTGCGGGCGAGAGGTCTGGGCGAAGCCGGCATCGGGGTCTCCGGGCGACTGCTTGGGCGGGCGGGGACGCGGTGAGTGAATGGCGCGCCGCGGCGGTCGAGCCCCCTTACTCTTCCTTAAGGTGCATTATCCGCATCTGGCTCAACTTTAAAGAGAGAAAGCCGGTTCTGGTCGCGTTGCTGCGATGCTGTGGCCAAAATGAAACGCCGTACGGGGCAGGCATCCCCGTACGGCGCGGCAGAAACGATGCTGGAGCGGGCGCGGCCCGCCCGGGTCAGCCCTTGGCGGTGTGGGCCTCGATCGAGGCGGACAGGATCGATTCGGCCTCTTCGCGGTCGCCCCAGCCGATGACGCGGACCCACTTGCCCTCCTCGAGGTCCTTGTAATGCTCGAAGAAGTGCTTGATCCGGTCGCGGGTCTTCTGGGGGATGTCGTCGAGGTCGCCGATATGGGCCTGGAAGGGATCGACCTTGGCGATCGGCACGGCGATCAGCTTGTCGTCCATGCCGCCGTCGTCCTCCATCTTGAGGACGCCGACGGGGCGGCAGCGGATCACGACGCCCGGCTGCAGCGGGAAGTCGCACAGCACCAGCACGTCGGTCGGGTCGCCGTCGGCGTGCAGCGAGTTCGGCACGAAGCCGTAGTTGCAGGGGTAGAACATCGGCGTGTTGACCACGCGATCGACGAAGACGGCGCCCGAGTCCTTGTCGATCTCGTACTTCACGGGCGCGCCGCCGGCGGCACCGCCGGTGATCTCGATGATCACGTTGATGTCCTGGGGCGGGTTCTTGCCCGCGGGAACCTTGTCGATGTCCATTGGCCGCTCTCTCCCCCGTGGTCGCCGTGTCG
>SKOX01000385.1 GCA_007119835.1 Paracoccaceae bacterium | reverse complement strand
TCTCGCCGCCGCCGACCGGACGCAGATCGAACCGGGCGACGTCTGGTGGCTCGAGACGCCGGGCGGCGGCGGCTACGGCGTCCCGAACTGAGAGCGCCCGGTTCCGGAGGCGCCTTCAGCCGCCTCGCCCGATCAGACGGGCGGGCGGCCCTGCTCGTTCATCCGCCAAAGGTACAAGACGATCGCGATCAGGATCAGAAAGACGATTGCACCGATGAAGCTGGACATGCGGACCTCCCTCGTTGTCGACCGGCAGAGCCTAGCCGACGCCCGCCGCCCGCGCAAACGCTAGAGTGGCCAACTGCCGCAGGGCGGCGTCGGCCTTTTTCTCGTTCCTGAACAGCAGCTTGCGGCGCGTCCACGTGTCGACGCCCCGCCCGCCGCCCCTCAGTTGCCCCGCGCGATCGCGGCGACCCCGGTCCGCGCCACCTCGGTCAGGCCCAGCGGCCGCATCAGGTCGCAGAAGGCATCCACCTTCTCGCTCGTCCCGGTGATCTCGAAGACGAAGCTCTCGAGCGTCGTGTCCACCACCTTCGCCCGGAAGATGTCGGCCGTCCTGAGCGCCTCGACCCGCTTCTCGCCCGTGCCGGCGACCTTGATGAGCGCGAGTTCCCGCTCCACCGACGGGCCCTCCACCGTCAGGTCGTGGACGTCGTGGACCGGCACCATCCGGTCGAGCTGCGCCTTGATCTGCTCGATCACCGCCGGCGTTCCGGTGGTCACGACGGTGATGCGCGAGCGATGCCCGTCGCGGTCGATCTCGGCGACCGTGAGGCTGTCGATGTTGTAGCCCCGGCCGGAGAACAGCCCGATCACCCGCGCGAGCACGCCCGATTCGTTGTCGACGATCACCGCCAGGACGTGCCGCTCCAGCCGCTCCTCGTAGCGGTTCCTGAGTTCGTAGGCGCTGTGGCTCGAGGCCCCGCGCTTGATGTTCAAGGCGTTCATGCTGTCCCCCGTGCCCCAGGCTCAGACCAGGACCGCGCCGGTCTCGTCGATCGTGCCGGTCATGATGTCCTCGCTCAGCAGCATCTCGTTGTGCGCCTTGCCCGACGGGATCATCGGGAAGCAGTTCTCGTGCTTCTCCACGACGCAGTCGAAGATCACCGGGCCCGGATAGGCCAGCATCTCGCGGATCGCCTCGTCGAGGTCGGCCGGGTCGTCGCAGCGGATCCCCTTGGCCCCGAAGGCCTCGGCGAGCTTGACGAAATCGGGCAGCGCCTCCGACCACGAGGACGAATACCGCTCCCCGTGCAGCAGTTCCTGCCACTGCCGCACCATGCCGAGCCGCTCGTTGTTGAGGATGAACTGCTTGACCGGCAGCCGGTACTGGATGGCCGTGCCCATCTCCTGCATGTTCATCAGCCACGACGCCTCGCCCGCGACGTTGATGACGAGCCCGTCGGGGTGCGCGACCTGCACGCCGATCGAGGCGGGCAGCCCGTAGCCCATCGTCCCGAGGCCGCCGGAGGTCATCCAGCGATTCGGATCCTCGAAGCCCATGTATTGCGCGGCCCACATCTGGTGCTGGCCGACCTCGGTGGTGATGTAGCGGTCCGGGTGGTCCTTGGTCAGCGCCTCGAGCCGCTCGACGGCGAGTTGCGGCTTGATCGTCCGCGGCGAAGGCCGGTAGGCGAGGCAGTTCTTCGCCTTCCACGTCGCGATCTGGTTCCACCAGGCCGCGACCGCTTCGGACTTCGTCCGCCGCCCGCGCTCCTCCCACAGCGCGACCATCTCGCCGAGCACGGCCGCGACGTCCCCGACGATCGGCACGTCGACATGGACGTTCTTGTTGATCGAGCTGGGATCTATGTCGACGTGGACCTTGATCGAGCGCGGGCTGAAGGCATCCAGCCGACCGGTGATCCGGTCGTCGAACCGGGCCCCGATGCAGAGCATCAGGTCGCAGTCGTGCATCGCCCAGTTCGCCTCGTAGGTGCCGTGCATCCCCAGCATGCCGATCCACGACCGCCCGCTCGCCGGGTAGCAGCCGAGCCCCATCAGCGTCGAGGTGATCGGGAAGCCGGTGCCGTCGACCAGCCGGCGCAGCAGCGCGCTCGCCTCCGGCCCGGAGTTGACGACGCCGCCGCCGGTGTAGAACACCGGCTTCTCGGCCTGCTCGAGCGCCTCGACCGCCGCGAGGATCGCATCCGGGTCGCCCTTGGTCTTCGGCTGGTAGTGCTTGGTCCGCGCCTCCGCCTTCGGCTTGTAGTGCGCGGTCGCGAACTGCACGTCCTTCGGGATGTCGACGAGGACCGGACCCGGCCGCCCGTTCATGGCGACGTGGAAGGCCTGGTGGATCGTCTCGGCAAGCTCGGCCGTGTCCTTGACCAGCCAGTTGTGCTTGGTGCAGGGCCGGGTGATCCCGACGGTGTCGGCCTCCTGGAAGGCGTCGTTGCCGATCATGAAGGTCGGGACCTGCCCGGTCAGGACGACGATCGGCACCGAATCCATCAGCGCGTCGGTCAGGCCGGTGACCGCGTTCGTCGCGCCCGGGCCGCTGGTGACCAGCACGACGCCCGGCTTGCCGGTCGAGCGGGCGTAGCCTTCCGCCGCGTGCGCCGCGCCCTGCTCGTGGCGAACCAGGACGTGGCGGATGTCGGACTGCTGGAAGATCTCGTCGTAGATCGGGAGTACCGCGCCCCCCGGATAGCCGAAGATGGTATCCACACCCTGGTCCTGCAGGGCCTTGATGACGATCTGCGCGCCGGTCATGGGACGAGCCATAGTCTCTTCTCCGATCCATCGGCCGGGCTTCCCGGCCATCGCTCCTTCGGCCACAAAAAAACCCCCGATGAGGGGGCATGGCGCCTACTCCGGGACGGTCGCTTCACGACCCGGGTCGGCGCCTCCATCGAATTACCACGATCATGGGCATCGTGCACTCCTTGGCATGGTTCGGGAATAGGCGGCACGCGCGCCGGCGTCAACACCCCGCGCCGCGATTTGTTGCGTCAGGCCGCCGCAGATCGGCATTTTCTTTCGAGAGGGCGCCCGTCGCCGGCGCCGCGCGATCCCGGTTGCGTGAGCGGGGCGCCGCACGGGCATTGGCCAAGGCCGACGCGCCCGGTATAGCGGCCGCAAAACCGGGAGGATCGATGCCGGCGCTGGCGTTCATCGTGCGCGTGATCTCGCGCCTCAACGGCCTGATCGGGCGGGTGCTGTCCTTTCTGGCGCTCGCCATCGTCCTCGTCTGCTTCACCGTCGTGGTGATGCGCTACGGCTTCCGCACCGGCTCGGTGGCGCTGCAGGACCTCTACGTGTGGATGAACGGCGCGATGTTCATGGGCATCGCCGGCTACGCGCTGCTGAAGGACGCCCACGTCCGGGTCGACATCTTCTACCGCGACGCGCCCGTGCGCCGCCGCGCCCTCGTGGACATCACCGGCTGCCTCGCCTTCGTCGTGCCCTTCCTGACGGTCCTGTGGGTCTACGCCTGGCCCTACGTGATGCGATCCTGGCGCCTCGGGGAGGGCAGCGCGAACTTCGGCGGCCTGCCCGGCCTCTACATCCTCAAGTCGTTCCTGCTCGTGTTCGTCGCCGTCGTCGGCCTGCAGGCGCTCGCCATGCTGCTGCGCGGCATCCTGGTGCTGGCCGGGCGCGAGGAGCTGCTGCCGCCCGATCTGCGCTACCCGCGCGCCGATCCCGACCCCGAACCCGAGCCGGGGGTCTGATCCGATGGACCCGGCCCTGATCGGCGAGATCCTCGCCGGCCTGATGTTCTTCGCCATCATCGGCGTGCTGATGCTGGGCTTCCCCGTCGCCTTCACGCTGGCCGGCGTGTCGCTGATCTTCGCGGGCCTCGGCTGGGCGGCGGGGACCTTCGACTTCTCGACCTTCTCGAGCCTCGCGCCCCGCTACATGGGCATCATGCTCAACGACGTTCTCGTCGCGGTGCCGCTCTTCATCTTCATGGGCATGATGCTCGAGCGCTCAGGGATAGCCGAGCAGCTCCTCATCACCATGGGCCGGCTCTTCGGCGCGTTGCGCGGCGGCCTGGGCATCTCGGTGATCATCGTCGGTGCGCTGCTGGCCGCCTCGACCGGCATCGTCGGCGCCACCGTCGTCACCATGGGCCTCCTGTCGCTGCCGGCGATGCTGCGCGCGGGCTACGACCCGAAACTCGCGACTGGCGTGATCTGCGCCAGCGGAACCCTCGGGCAGATCATCCCGCCCTCGACCATCCTGATCTTCATGGGTGACATGCTCGGCTCGATGAACGCCCAGGTCCAGATGGCCAAGGGCAACTTCGCGCCGCAGGTCGTCTCGGTCGGCAACCTGTTCGCCGGCGCCTTCATCCCCGGCCTGATCCTCGTCGGCGTCTACATCAGCTTCGTGATCTGGAAGGCCGTGCGCGACCCGGCGAGCTGCCCCGCCCTCGTCGTCACGCCGGAGGAGAAGCGCGCGCTCCTGCGCGACATCCTCGTCTCGATGATCCCGACGCTGGCGCTGATCGTCGCCGTCCTCGGCTCGATCCTCGCCGGCATCGCCACGCCCACCGAATCGGCCTCCGTCGGCGCCGTCGGCGCGATGCTGCTCGCGCTCGCCCGCGGGCGGCTCACCTGGACGAACCTGCGCTCGGTGATGGATTCGACCGCGACC
>SKOX01000233.1 GCA_007119835.1 Paracoccaceae bacterium | reverse complement strand
GGCGTGGCCGTGATCCTCGGCCGGATCGGCGACAACTTCGCCGCCGGCATGACCGGGGGCATGGCGTATGTCTACGATCCGGGCGAGGAGCTCGAGCTTCGGCTGAACGAGGACACGGTCATCGCGGTCCCGATCCGGGCGGCGCACTGGGAGCGGGAGCTGAAGGCGCTGATCGAGCGCCACCGCGCCGAGACCGGCAGCCCGCTCGCGGAAGAGCTGCTGCGCACCTGGCACGAGGCGCTGCCCTGCTTCCGACAGATCGTGCCGAAGGAGATGCTGCCCCGGCTCGCGCATCCGCTGACGGACGAGCGCGAGGCGCTGCCGGCAGAGTAAGGCGCGCAGGGCTCAGGCGGCTGGCCGCCCGAGCCCGGGCCGGTTCAGTAGCGCGCGGGCGGGTCGCTCGCGGGGAAGGACTCGTCCGAGGCCTCGTCAACCTCGTCCCATTCGCCGCCGAGCCGGCCGCGGTCGCGTTCGAGGCCGGCGGGGCGCACGACATTGCCGTCTCCGGCATCCGTGCGCGGGCGGGGGCCGGGCAGGCGCCGCGGCCCGGTTTCGGCCTGCCGCGGCGGGTTCGTGACGAGCGCGTAGGCCGCATAGGCGAGGCCGGCGGCGGCGAGAAGGGTCACGAGGCGCATGTCGGATTCCTCCACTTTGGCATGACGGACGCGCCGGCGGTGACCGACGCTTTCAGGGCTCCAACACTTGCCGGCGGGACACGGTTCCTCACGGCTTCCTCATGCCCTCGGCGCGAGGCTTGTCGCGACGGCCGATCCGCGGCAGGAGACGCGCATGGCCGAGGCTACAGACACGCAAGGCGCGCGGTCGCTCCGGCGGCGACTTGGCCGCGGGATCCGCAGGGCGTTCGTGGCGATCGCGCTGGCGGTCGTCTTCGCGGTGGTGGTGCTGCGCTGGGTGAACCCGCCGCCGACCTGGCTCATGGCCAGCGAATGGTGGCGCCTCGGGGCGATCGAGCGCGAGTGGGTGGCGCTCGAGCGCATGGCCCCTGCCCTGCCGCTCGCCGCGGTGGCGGCGGAGGACGCCAATTTCTGCCGGCACAACGGCTTCGACTTCGACGGCATCCGCGAGGCGCTTTCCGACACGCGCCGGCTGCGCGGCGGCTCGACGATCAGCCAGCAGGTGGCGAAGAACGTCTTTCTCTGGCCGGAACGGAGCTGGGTGCGAAAGGGCCTCGAGGCGGGCTTCACTGTCCTGATCGAGGTCGCCTGGCCGAAGGCGCGGGTCGTCGAGGTCTATCTCAACGTCGCGGAGTTCGACGAGGGCGTGTTCGGCGTCGAGGCGGCGGCGCGGCGCTATTTCGGCGTCGGCGCCGAGGCCGTGACGCCGGTGCAGGCAGCACGGCTGATGGCGGTCCTGCCCGACCCGAAGCGGCGCTCGCCGGTGTCGGGCACCGCCTTCATCCGCGACCGCGGCAACGCCATCGCCCGCGGCGCCGAGACGATCCGGGCGGACGGCCGCGCCGCCTGCTTCCTCTAGCGCTCAGGAGAGCATCTCGGCACGGACGCGCTGGCGCAGGACGTCGATCGCGACGATCTCGCCCTCGTGCCGGAGGTGCCAGTAGGTCCAGCCGTTGCACGACGGCGCGCCTTCGAGCGCCGCGCCGACCTGGTGGATCGAGCCGCGGGCGTCGGCGGCGATCAGCGTGCCGTCGGCGCGGACCTTGGCGGTGTGGCGGCCGTTCAGCGACTGCAGCACGGCACCGGGCGCGA
This sequence comes from Paracoccaceae bacterium, assembly GCA_007119835.1. Taxonomy (GTDB): domain Bacteria; phylum Pseudomonadota; class Alphaproteobacteria; order Rhodobacterales; family Rhodobacteraceae; genus Amaricoccus. The sequence goes on along the minus strand of SKOX01000233.1, from coordinate 2,882 downwards.
TCAGCCCGCGGGCGAGCAGCTCGCCGAAGGCGACCCTGGGCTCGGCGCGCTTCCCGGGCGTGACGGCGAGGGCGTCGGGCTCGAGCGGGCGGATCTGGGCGATCCGGGCCTCGGCGGCGGCGCGGTAGGCCTCGTCCTGCTCGATGCCGATGAAGCGCCGGCCGAGGCGCCGGGCGGCCGCACCCGTGGTGCCGGTGCCGAAGAAGGGGTCGAGCACGACGTCGCCGGGGTCGGTGGTGGCGACGAGGACCCGGTGCAGCAGCGCCAGCGGCTTCTGGGTCGGGTGGAGCTTGTCGCCGGCGGGGTCCTTGAGGCGTTCGGCGCCGGTGCAGAGCGGGATCAGCCAGTCCGAGCGCATCTGCACGCCGTCGTTCAGCGCCTTCATCGCGTCGTAGTTGAAGGTGTAGCGCGACTTCTCCGAGCGCGCCGCCCAGATCAGGGTCTCGTGGGCGTTGGTGAAGCGCTTGCCGCGGAAGTTCGGCATCGGATTGGTCTTGCGCCAGACGACGTCGTTGAGCAGCCAGAAGCCCACGTCCTGCATCGCGGCGCCGAGGCGGAAGACGTTGTGGTAGGAGCCGATCACCCAGATCGCGCCGTCGGGCTTCAGCACGCGGCGCGCCTCGGCGAGCCAGGCGCGGGTGAAGCGGTCGTACTCGGCGAAGGAGCCGAAGCGGTCCCAGGCGTCGTCGACGGCGTCGACGAGGCTGTTGTCCGGCCGGTGCAGGGCGCCCTTCAGCTGGAGGTTGTAGGGCGGATCGGCGAAGACGAGGTCGACCGACGCTGCGGGCAGCGACGCCATCGTCGCGACGCAGTCGCCGGCTAGCACGGTGTCGAGCGGGGTGGCGGCGGGTTGGCGCGGGGCGTTCGGCATCGGGAGCCTTCGGGAGGAGCGGGAGCCTCACCTTGGGGCAAGTCGATTCCGGGGTCAAAACCAAAGTGTTCGTGCGCGTCTCTTCGCGGGCGTCACGGCGCCTGGCAGAGCCGCCGCACCGGCTCGAAGCCGCGGCGGTGGTGGGCGGTGAGGCCGAGGCGGTCGAGGGCGGCGGCGTGCTCGGGCGTGCCGTAGCCCTGGTTCGTCTCCCAGCCGTAGCCCGGGTGGCGCCGGGCGAGGCGTGCCATCAGCGCGTCGCGCGCGACCTTGGCGACGATGGAGGCCGCCGCGATCGACAGGCAGTGCCGGTCGCCGCCGGGCACCGCCTCGGCCGGGCAGGGCAGCCCCGACGGCAGCCGGTTGCCGTCGATCAGCGCGTGGGCGGGGACGTGCGGCAGGGCGGCGACGGCGCGGACCATGGCGAGCAGGCTCGCGCCGAGGATGTTCAGCCGCTCGATCTCGGCCACCGAGGCGGCGCCGATGCCGACGATCGCGGAGGCGCGCAGCGCCTCGGCCAGGGCCTCGCGGCGCTTGCGCGGCACCTGCTTGGAATCGTTGAGGCCCTCGGGCACGGCGTCGGGATCGAGGATGACGGCCGCCGCGACCACCGGGCCCGCCCAGGGTCCGCGGCCGGCCTCGTCGATGCCGCAGACCGGCGCGGGGCCGAGGCGCTCCCGGATGAGCGTCGGCAGGACGATGTCGGCAGGTCGCGTCGCGGTCAGCATGGCGCCGCGAAGCTACCCGGCGCGGCGCCTCATGGGAAGCCGGCGCGGGCGCGTCAGCGGGTCATCAGCGCGTCGTCAACGTGCCGAAGAGGCGCCAGACGTCGTCGCGGCGGCAGAGCTCGGTGCCCGGCGTCAGCACCGCGGCGGCGCCGGCCGCCACGCCGAGCCTGAAGGCGTCGTCGGGCGCGTGGCCCTCGGCCAGCGCGAAGACCATGCCGCCGAGGAAGCTGTCGCCGGCGCCGGTGGCGCTCTTCGGCGCGACGTCGGGCGGTCGCAGCCGCAGGCTCCCCGACGCCGTGGCAAAGAGCGCGCCGCGATGGCCGAGGGTCACGGCCAGCATGTCCACCCCGCGCGCGCGGACGAGCGCGGCGGCGGCCTCCTCGATCGCCTCGGGCTCCTCGACCTTCTCGCCCACCAGGGCCTGGAACTCGCCGAGCGAGGGCTTCACCAGGGCGATGCCGCCGGCCTCGACCGCGGCGGCCAGCGGCGCGCCCGAGGTGTCGAGGACGAAGCGCCCGCCGCGCCGCCGCACAAGGCGGGCGATCTCGGCATAGCTGTCGTCGGGCAGGCCGCGCGGCAGGCTGCCGCTCGCCACGAGGTAGTCGAAGTCGAGATCCTCGAGGCCGGCGAGGCAGGCGCGCCATTCGTCGGCCGTGACCTCGGGCCCCTCGGGAACGAAGCGATACTCGAGACCGGTGTTCCGCTCGAAGACGGCGTGGCTGACGCGGGTGGTGCCGGCGATCGGCACCACCCGCGTGTCGAGCCCGCGCTCGTCCAGCAGGGCCTTCAGCACCGGCCCCGTCGCGCCGCCGGCGAGAAACACCGACGTCGCCGGGCGGCCGAGCTCGCTCACGACGCGGGCGACGTTGATCCCGCCGCCGCCGGGGTCGTGGCGCTGTCCGGTGACCCGTATCTTGCGGGTCGGGTGCACGGTTTCCGCCTCGCTCGATTCGTCGATGGCGGGGTTGAGCGTGAGGGTCACGATCGGCTTCATGCGGCAAACCCTAGCAGGCCCGCCGCCTTCGTCCAGCCCCTGCAAGGGCGGCCGGCAAACGAAGGCGCCGCCCGCTCCGGGGAGCGGGCGGCGCGGGGCACCGGATGCTGCGATGCTCGTGGAAAGCTACTCGATGATGCCTTCACGGCGCGCCTGCTCGGCCCCGATGATGCCGCCGCCGAGCGCGCCGACCCCCGCACCCACGACCGTGCCGCGGGTGTCGCGGCCCAGCAGCTGGCCCGCGGCGGCACCGGTTGCGGCTCCGAGCCCGACGCCGGTGACGCGCGGATCG
>SKOX01000411.1 GCA_007119835.1 Paracoccaceae bacterium | reverse complement strand
TTGGATGCGCCTCGTCTCCGAAACCGACCGGATCAAGTCGCTCTGCAGCTACCCCTGGATCGAGAAGGCCGCTTCATAGACTCGCCGGTATCAGCCCGTCAAGCTGCCCGGAGTGGCCGCCTGATCAGCCTCGAGCCTCTCCGAGGACCGGCGCTTCTACACCATCCCACGGGACATGACCTGATATCGACGCAGCGCCTGCGAGCGCCACTCGCTCGTCTTGCCCTGGTCATCGACCAGACGCGCCCGCGGCACCTTCACGGTGTCGGCGCCGAACGTGCCGATGATCTGCCGTTCGTGGTGGCCGTTTCGGTGACCTGTCGCGCCCGCACCGGAGCGCTCGTACCGGCCGCGCCCCAGCGCCGCCCGCAACTCCTCCTCAAGGATGGTCTCGATGAACCCGCGTACCCGCCGGCGAACCCCGGCTTCGACAGGATCGAAGGCTTCGTCGCCCGTCGGTAGCGCGAATGGCGAAGTCTCGGTTTCTTCCTTCATGGCGTGATCTCCTTGGCGGTTGCAGCCGCCGATCAGAGTTCAGGGAACCCAGAGATTACGCCGCCCGGCAATTTCCACCACGTTCGAGACACGACCGCTAGGGTTAACGAGGGGGGTGCCTTCTTAACGAAGCGCTCCGAGCCCGGGTGTCCCAGCTCGAGGCGTTTGTTGCCTCAGCGGCCCCTCACAGCCTTGGTGATGGCGTCCTCAGCGGCCCGTATTGGATGACCAGTCCGGTCGGCGCGTCGCGGGCTGGCGGTGACCGTGAAGCCGGTTCGTCTGTGCGCGGCAAGGGACGGCAGGCCGCGGCCGCTTTGCTGGCCAGGGGCGGTCGGATATGCCTTCAGAACCCGTGTGCCCTCATGCGCTCGACGTACCAGGTCGCGAAATCGTCCAGCGTGGCCTCCGTGAACGGCGAGTACGGCCCCGGACGGTAACCCGCCGTTTCGACGCCGGCATGAGCGCGCGCCACCAGGGCGGCATCCTGCTCGTTGGTCGTCTTCCAGACGGTGGTGAGGGTCGCGAGGTCGTAGTCGACACCCTCCACCGCGTCCTTGTGGACGAGCCACTTCGTCCGCACGAGGGTCCGGTCGGCAGAGAGCGGATAGGCCGCGAAGACCACGGCATGGTCCGCCATGACGTGGTTCCAGGAGTTGATCCCCCACAGGTGGACGTCGCCTGTGTCCTTGCGCGTCATGGTCCCGAGGAGCCTGCGCGATGCGGCGCGCCCGTTCGGCGTTTGTGACTCGCCCGGTCCTGCGATGATCAGCCGCTGGGTCCGGAAGTTCGTCGCGTGGCCCGGTCCGTGGTCGACCGCCGAAGAGGGCAGGCCGTCCGCTTCCCAGGCCGCCGCCTGCCGCTCGTAGCGAATCGCATGGGCCCGCGCTTCGGCGGCCTCCTCCGGCGACAGCGCGTCGGGATCGAAGCCGAAGTCGTAATGCACGAAGGACACGCAGAGCTCGGGATGGTTTGACGTGCAATGGTAGCACTCGCGGTTGTTCTCCATCGTGAGCTTCCAGTTGCCGCGCTCGACGATGTCGGTCTCGAACGCGACCCTGGCGTTCCGGATGTCGTAGGGCGCGAGCCGCGGCTCCATCACCCGGGCGAGATCGTCGATGTCGTCCGGCGGCGTCTCGCCCAGGCAGACATAGAGCAGGCCGCCGATCGAGCGCAGATGGACCGGCCGCAGGTGGCCCAGCGCCTTGTCGAAGGTCGCGCCCATGTGCGGTGCGTCGAGAAGCTCGCCGTTCAGCTCGTAGACCCATTGGTGATAGGGGCAGACGAGCCGTCCGACGGTGCCGCGGCCGGCATCGACCAGCCGCGCGCCGCGGTGCGAGCAGACGTTGTGGAACGCGCGCAGCACGCCGTCGTCGTCGCGCAGGATCACGATGGACGAGCGGCCGATGTCGAGCGCGTAGACGTCCCCCGGCTCCGGCACGTCGGCATCGACCCCGGCGGCGATCCAGTGGCGGTGGAAGATCACCTCCACGTCCGCCTCGTGAACGTCCTGCCGCGTGTACAGGCCCGCGGGCAGCGTGTGGCCCGGTCGCCGCGCCCGCAGGAGCGACGACACCGGTTCGAGGGTCATGTCGAGCAAGGGCTGCCTCCTGTCGCCGGGAATCACGCTGCGGGTTTTCGCGCCGTCGTCCAGTGTGGTGCCGTCGGTCTCGACGCTCAACGACGGAAGTCGGTCGCTTGCCGAATCTCCGGCGCCGGTCGAACGCTGGCGGCGTCAGAGGTCCTTGACCAGCCGCAGGGCGTCGTAGATCGCGGCGTGGATGTTGCGGGCTGCGACGGCATCGCCGATCCTGAACAGCTGGAACCGGCCCTGCGGATTGCGGAGCACGCTCTGCGGCCGGCCGGCGACCAGCGCCTCGTAGTCGACCTCGCCGCCGTTGGACGAGGCCGGCTTGAGGTCGAAGTAGATGTCGTCGAGCGGCCGCGTGCCGCGGTTGACCACGACCTGATCGACCCGCCGCTCGCGGGCGACGCCGCCGTAGTCGCTGCCGATGCGCGCGAGAAGCGCGTTGCCGGCGCGCTGCACGGCCTCCAGCCGCCAGGTCACCGTGAAGGTGACGTCCCGCTTCTGGAGCTCGCGCATCGACGGGGTCAGCGACATGCCCATGACCTCGGGCGCGAAGGTGCGGTCGCGGGTCATGATCTCGACCCGGGCGCCGGTCGCCGCGATCTTCTCCGCGGCCTGAAGGGCAGGGTAGTCGCCGGCATCGTCGTAGATCAGCACGTCGCTGCCCGGCCGCACGTCGCCGGACAGGATGTCCCAGGCCGAGACCACGAGGTCGCTGCCCTGCGCGAGCACGTCGACATGCGGCAGGCCGCCTGTGGCGACGATGGTCACGTCCGGGTCGCGGGCGAGGACGGTGCCGGCGTCGGCCAGGCTGTTGAAGGCGAAGCGTACGCCCATCCGGGTGCACTCGGCGTAGCGCCAGCCGACGACCGACAGCATCTCGCTGCGGCGCGGGGTCTGCGCCGCGAGGCGAACCTGCCCGCCGGGATCGCCGGCAGCCTCGTGGACGATCACCTCGTGCCCGCGGGCGGCTGCGACGCGCGCGGCTTCGAGCCCCGCGGGGCCGGCGCCGACCACCACCACCCGCCGGGGCGTCTCGGCTTTCGCGACCCGATGCGGCATGGTGAGCTCGCGGCCGGTGGCGGGGTTGTGGATGCAGTAGGCGGCGCCGCCCTGGTAGATGCGGTCGAGGCAGTAGTTGGCGCCGACGCAGGGGCGGATGCGGTCCTCCTCGCCCGCGACGATCTTCGCGACGATGTGCGGGTCGGCCATGTGGGCACGGGTCATGCCGACCATGTCGAGCTTGCCGGACGCGATGGCGTGGCGGGCGGTCGCGACGTCCTGGATCCGTGCCGCGTGGAAGGTCGGGAACTGGGTCGCGGCGCGGATCTCGCCCGCGAAGTCGAGATGCGGCGCGCTGCGCATGCCCTGGACCGGAATGACGTCGGTCAGGCCGGCGTCGGTGTCGATATGGCCCTTCACGACGTTGAGGAAGTCGACGAGGCCGCTTTCCTTCAGGCGCCGGGAGATCTCGAGACCGTCCTCCCGGGTCAGGCCGCCGGGCAGGTCCTCGTCGCCGGTGTAGCGGACGCCGACGATGAAGTCCGCCCCGACCCGCCGGCGGATCTCCTCCAGAACCTCGAAGGTGAAGCGCAGGCGGTTCTCCAGGCTGCCGCCGTAGGGCGCGTCGAGATCGTTGGTGAGCGGCGACCAGAACTGGTCCATCAGGTGGCCGTAGGCTTGGATCTCGATGCCGTCGAGGCCGGCGTCCTTCATGCGCTCGGCTGCGTCGGCATAGTCCGCGATGATCCGGGCGATGTCCCAGTCCTCGGCCTTCTTCGGGAACGCCCGGTGCGCCGGCTCGCGCGCGTGGCCGGCCGAGACGACGGGCAGCCAGTCGGCCTTGTCCCAGCGGGTGCGCCGGCCGAGATGGGTGAGCTGGATCATTACCGCGCAGCCATGCTCGTGGCACTCGTCGGCAAGCTGCCGCATCCAGCCGACGACCTCGTCCTTCCAGGCGAGGATGTTGTTGAACACCGGCGGGCTGTCGCGCGCCACCGAGGCGGATCCCGCCGTCATCGTCAGGGCGACGCCTGCCCGCGCGCGTTCCGCATGGTAGGCGCGGTAGCGCGCCTTCGGCATCCCGTCCTCCGGGTAGGCCGGCTCGTGCGAGGTGATCATCAGCCGGTTCTTCAGGGTAAGATGCTTGAGCCGGAAGGGCTGAAGCAGGGGGTCGCTGGTCATGCCGTTCTCCCTGTCGCTGGCGCGGCCACGTTCGACCTCGCCTCGACGGGCGGCGCGCCAAGCCGAGGCTATCTCAGCCTGCTCCTGGGCTCCACCGCCTCAGCATGCCCGACATCAGCTTCCCGTCTCAGCCTCGCGGCGCTTGCTCCGGACGTCTGCACGGTCCTGCTCGACGCGGCGACGCCGCGCGCGGCCAGACGGGCGCGCAGCGCCTCGAGGCTCTGGTCGCGCGCCTCATCGCACGCGGTCATGGACAAGCCGCCGCGCCCGACCCTCCGGCCGGTAGCCCCACCTGCCACCGCGCGCCGCCTGCGCAATCGCACCCGGCACGAAGCCCACGCCAAG
>SKOX01000352.1 GCA_007119835.1 Paracoccaceae bacterium | reverse complement strand
TCGCCTTTCGCTCGCCGCCCTTGCCCGCGACCCCGCCGCCCGGAGGGCGCACACGGCGCTCGCCGGCCGGGCGCCCGCGCCCGACCGCACGATCTGGCTGGCCGAGGTGACGGCCCGGGCGAAGGTCGAGGCGGTGGAGGATCCCGACGCCGCGCTGGCGCTCCTGACCACCGACGAGCGGCTCGCACTTGCGGCCGCGCCGGATCTCCTCGATGCCTGGGCGCGCCGTCCCGCCGATGTCCTCGACGGTCTCAGCCTCGCCGGGGAATAGCGCCTCGACCGTCCCAATATGGTCAAGCGCGCCATTGGCAGGTACTCAGGATCCGCCGCGTTGAGGCAGCGTGGCACTGTATGAGGGGGTACAACCATGCGTATTCTGCCGGCATTCCTCAAGCGGGCGATCCGGACCGGGCGGCTTCGTCTCTACGGCCCCGGCGGCTACGAGGCGAGCTTCGGCGACGGAAACGGGCCCGAGGTCACGGCGCGGATCACCGACCCGGCGCTCGACTGGAAGATCCCGCTCAACCCAGAGCTTGCCACCGCCGAGGGCTACATGGACGGCACCCTCATCGTCGAGGACGGGCCCGAGGGAGGCAACGCCGCCGACCTCCTCGATCTCGCGATCAGCAACCGCCAGCACCTGCACGGCACGCCAATCCAGCGGCTGCTCTTCGCCCTGCGCAAGGCGTCGCGCTCGGCTGCCCAGTACAACCCCCGCAGCCGGTCGCAGCGGAACGTCGCGCACCACTACGACCTCGGCAACGCCTTCTACCGGCTGTGGCTCGACGGCGACATGCAGTATTCGTGCGGCTACTTTCCGCGCGGCGATGAGACGATCGACGAGGCGCAGACCGCGAAGAAGCGCCACATCGCGGCCAAGCTCGCGCTCCGTTCCGGCCAGCGGGTGCTCGACATCGGCTGCGGCTGGGGCGGCCTCGCGCTCTACCTCGCCGCGACGGCGGACGTTGAGGTCCACGGCATCACCCTGTCCGACGAGCAGCTCGCCATCGCCCGCGCCCGGGCCGAGGCAGCCGGCCTCGCCGACCGGGTTCGCTTCGAGCGCGTCGACTACCGCGACGTCCGGGACGCTTACGACCGCATCGTCTCGGTCGGCATGCTCGAGCATGTCGGCGCCCGCTACCTGCCGCAATACTTCTCCCGGGTGCGCGACTGTCTCGCGCCCGACGGCGTCGCCCTGATCCACACGATCTCCTCGATGGACCCGCCGGGCTCCACCAGCCCGTTCATGCGAAAGTACATCTTCCCCGGCGGCTACACGCCGCGTCTCTCGGAGATCGCCCGCACCATCGAGCGGGTCGACCTCTGGGGCCTCGACATCGAGGTCTGGCGCGTCCACTACGCCCACACGCTCCGGGCCTGGCGGCAGCGCTTCGAGGCGCGGCGTCCGGAAGTCGAGGCGATGTACGACGCCCGCTTCGCCCGGATGTGGGAGTTCTACCTCGCCGCGTGCGAGGCCGGCTTCATCCACGGCCCCTCGAACGTGCTGCAGCTCCAGATCGGGCGCAGCCGCGACGCGGTGCCGCTGTCGCGCGACTACATCGCCGAGGCGAGCGCGGCCCTTGCCGCCCGCGAGCGCGAGGCGCTGCCGCGGCTGGAAGCCGCGACCGCCCATGCCTTCGGCGAGGCGCCGGCCGAGGAGCCGGTCGAGGCGCAGGCCGCCCGCGGACAGGTCGCGGCGAAGTAGGGGGCCGCGGACCCTGTGCCGGCAGGCGGCCCCAGCCGGCCTAGAGGCTGAAGCAGAGGTACTTCATCTCGAGGTAGTCCTCGATGCCGTGGTGCGAGCCCTCGCGGCCGAGGCCGGACTGCTTGACGCCGCCGAAGGGCGCGACCTCGGTGGAGATCAGACCGGTGTTGATGCCGACCATGCCGTATTCGAGCGCCTCGGCCACGCGCCAGACGCGGGAAAGGTCGCGGGCATAGAAGTAGGAGGCGAGCCCGAAGATCGTGTCGTTGGCCTGGGCGATGACGTCGGCCTCGTCCTCGAAGCGGAAGAGCGGCGCGACCGGGCCGAAGGTCTCCTCGCGGGTCACGGCCATCTCGGACGTCACACCGGCCAGCACGGTCGGCTGGAAGAAGTTGCCGCCGAGCTCGTGGCGCTTGCCGCCGGCGACGACGCGGGCGCCCTTGGAGACGGCGTCGGCGATGTGGGCCTCGACCTTCTCGAGCGCGGCCATGGTGATGAGCGGGCCCGCGACCACGCCCTCGTCGAAACCGTCGCCGACCTTCATCTCGGAGGCCTTCTTCGCCAGCTTCTCGGCGAAGGCGTCGTAGACGCTGGCCTGGACGTAGATGCGATTGGCGCAGACGCAGGTCTGGCCGTTGTTGCGGTACTTGGAGATCATCGCGCCCTCGACCGCCGCGTCGAGGTCGGCGTCGTCGAAGACGATGAAGGGCGCGTTGCCGCCGAGCTCCATCGAGCATTGCATCACCTGCTCGGCGGCCTGGGCGAGCAGGATGCGGCCGACCTCCGTCGAGCCGGTGAAGGTGAGCTTCCGCACCTTCGGGCTCGAGCAGAAGAGCTTGCCGACCATCGACGACGACGTCGAGGTCACGACCGAGAAGACGCCCTTCGGCACGCCGGCGCGCTCGGCCAGCACCGCCATGGCGAGCGCCGACAGCGGCGTCTCGGAGGCCGGGCGGGCGACCATGGCGCAGCCGACGGCAAGGGCGGGTGCGACCTTGCGCGCGATCATCGCGTTCGGGAAGTTCCACGGCGTGATCGAGGCGGCGACGCCGATCGGCTGCTTGATGACGACGATGCGCTTGTCGGGCTGGTGGCCGGGGATGGTCTCGCCGTAGACGCGCTTGGCCTCCTCGGAGAACCACTCGATGAAGGCGGCGCCGTAGAGGACCTCGCCCTTCGCCTCGGCGAGCGGCTTGCCCATCTCTGCGGTCAGGATCGCGGCGAGGTCGTCGGCATTCGCCACCATGAGCTCGTACCACTTGCGCAGCACGGCGGCGCGCTCCTTGCCGGTCTTCGCCGCCCAGGCCTTCTGGGCGTCGTAGGCGGCGTCGATGGCGCGGGCGATCTCGGCCTCGGAGAGGTCGGGGACGTCCGCGATGGTGTCGCCGCGGGCCGGGTTGGTCACGGCGAAGGTCTTGCCGCTGTCCGCGCCGACCCATTCGCCCGCCACGAAGGCCTTGTCGGTCAGCAGGCTCGCATCCTTGAGGTGCGAGACGAGATCGGTCTGGTCGAGCATCGGGCGTCTCCTCGGCATGGGCGGCCCGGTGCCATTCGCCGCCGCGCGCCCGGGCCACGGTCGCGGACAGGGGACCACATCGCGCCGGGGCGTGCAAGGCAGGCCCCGGTCCCGGTGCCGCCGGGTGAGGGGCGGCGCGCGATGCAAGCCGCCGAGAACGCGGTCTGGGTCGACGGGTTGAGGGCGGCGGCAGGGTGCAACCGCCCGAGGGCGGTGTTAGCCAAGCCTGCCCATCGCCACGGCGGTGTCGGACATCCGGCAGGAGAAGCCCCACTCGTTGTCGTACCAGGCGAGCACCCGGACGAAGGTGCCGTCCATGACCTTGGTCTGGTCCATGTGGAAGACCGAGGAGCGGGCGTCGTGGTTGAAGTCCGACGACACCAGCGGCTCGTCGGTGAAGCCGAGGATGCCCTTGAGGTCGCCCTCGGCCGCCTCGCGGATCGCGGCGTTGACCGCCTCGACCGAGGTGGCCTTGGAGGCGATGAACTTGAAGTCGACCACCGAGACGTTCGGCGTCGGCACCCGGATGGCGACGCCGTCGAGCTTGCCGTTCAGCTCGGGCAGGACGAGGCCGACCGCCTTGGCAGCACCCGTCGAGGTCGGGATCATCGACATCGCCGCCGCCCGCCCCCGGTAGAGGTCCTTGTGCATGGTGTCGAGCGTCGGTTGGTCGCCGGTGTAGCTGTGGATCGTGGTCATGAAGCCCTTCTCGATCCCGACCGCGTTGTTCAGCACGTAGGCGACGGGGGCGAGGCAGTTCGTCGTGCAGGACGCGTTCGAGACGACCTTGTCCTCGGCGCTCAGCCTGTCGTGGTTGACGCCGTAGACGATGGTCTTGTCCGCGCCGGAGGCCGGCGCCGAGACGAGGACGCGCTTCGAGCCGTTCTCGAGATGCAGCGAGGCCTTGTCCTTGGCGGTGAAGATGCCGGTGCATTCGAGCGCGATGTCCACGTCGCCCCAGGGCAGGGCCTTCGGGTCGCGCTCGGACGTCACCTTGATCGGGCCGCGGCCGGCGTCGATCGTGTCGCCCTCGACCCTCACGGTGCCGGGGAAACGGCCGTGCACCGAGTCGTAGCGCAGCAGGTGGGCGTTGGTCTCGACCGGGCCGAGGTCGTTGATCGCGACCACCTCGATGTCGGTGCGCCCCGTCTCCATGATCGCCCGGAGCACGTTCCGCCCGATCCGGCCGAAACCGTTGATGCCGACCTTTACCGCCATGACACGCTATCCTCTTTCACTGCGCGGCGGCCCGGCCCGTCGCCGGCCGCATCGCGCCATCCCGAAACCCTCAACCTGCGCCGCCGTGCCGCCCGATCTCCGCCCGGAGCGGGCCGGGCGGGGCACGGCCTCGGCCGCGCCGGGATACAAGCCCGGGCGGGCAAGGGCAAGC
>SKOX01000255.1 GCA_007119835.1 Paracoccaceae bacterium | reverse complement strand
CGCTGATCGCCGAAGGCCGCCGGGTGCTGGTCTTCTCGCAGTTCGTCCAGATGCTGCGCCTGATCGAGGCCGACGTGAAGGCGCGCGGCTGGGACTATGCCTGGCTGACCGGCGAGACCCGGAACCGCGAGGAGGTGGTCGCGAAGTTCCAGGAAGGAACGGCGCCGCTCTTTCTCATCAGCCTCAAGGCCGGCGGGGTCGGGCTCACGCTGACAGCGGCCGACACGGTGATCCTCTACGACCCGTGGTGGAACCCCGCGGTCGAGCGCCAGGCGATGGACCGCGCGCACCGGATCGGCCAGGACCGCAGCGTCTTCGTCTTCCGCCTGGTGGCGGAAGGCACCGTGGAGCAGGCCATCGCGACGCTGCAGGCGAAGAAGCAGGCCCTGGCCGACGCGCTGTTCGAAGGCCCGGCGCAAGGCCCCCTCGCACTCACGCAGGAAGATCTTTCGGCGCTCTTCGCACCGGCCGAAGCTTGAGCCGTCGGCGCCACCGAGCGCGAGGCTGATCGCGTGCTGCTCGAGTTGAGCTGCTCGAGTCGCTCGATCCCGAAGAGTTCCGCGCGCGCCGGCGCCGTGTCGGGTCACGGAAGGGCGTCGGCGCGCCGGCCGGCGGCGCGCTTCAGGACGGTGCTCACCTTCGGCTCAGGCGGAACGCAAGGTCGCCGGCGGGCTCACTTCCCCCCTCGGCTGCGATGTTCCGAAACGGTCGCTCAGGACAGGTATCGGCACTGCGGCGTCTCGAGCGGTCCGATTGCCGAGCCTCCGGCCGTCGCGATCCACCGGGAGGTAGACCGCCGCAAGCCAGAGAAAGAGGCCGAGGGCGAAAACGACCGTGACGAGGCTCAGGATCGACATGACAGGTTCCTTCCGGTGTGGGGTGAGAAACGGACCCGACGAAGCGTCGCAGAGCCGGCCGAGCTTCCTGCCGTCGCTGCGGGGCGAGATCAGGTCTTCTTCGACTTGCCGATGTCCGGGGACAGTCCCTTCGCGAAGGCTGCCGGGGCTGCAGCCGCAGGCTTGGGAGCCTGCTTCGGCTTCTTCGCTTCCCGATTGCCCCGTTTACGTTCCTTCGCCATCATGTTGATCCCTAAACAGGCCGCGTCGCGGCGGAGATGAAATCGCGTCATTGATCGATGCTCCGATCGGGAGCAGGCAGCCTTGACGCTGTGGTCCGCGGGCCCGGAAGCTGCCGTCAGGCGCATGGCACAGTTCGTTGTCAAGAAATTCTTTTATGGAGATGGTGCGTGTAATCTTTAATTGCAACGCTCCTGTAAAATAAGATCGCTCTGCATCAGTATGGTCTTGTGTAATGGCGGAAATATTCATAAGTATATGATACAATTTAAATTTGCCCGGAAGGAAACGTGGTGCAAACCCCTGAGTGGCTGAAGCCGGCACTTTATGGAGCACTGGCAGGTGCGGCCGCCCTTGCGATTGCTGGATTTTCCTGGGGCGGCTGGGTCACTGGCGGCAAGGCGGAGCAGATCGCGACGGATCGGGCGCGCCTCGAAGTGGTCGCGGCCCTGGTTCCCGTCTGCCTGGAGCAGTCCAACCAGGACCCCGTGAGCGCCACCACGCTGGCGTCGCTGATGGAGGCGAGGCCGCATCAGCGCGACCGCATGCTCATGGACGCCGGTTGGGCGACAATGCCCGGCGGCGCCGCCCCGAACAGCGCCGTCGCCCGCGCCTGCATGCAGGAGTTGGCGGCGCGCTTCTGACGAATGCCTCTTCTGCGCCCGCCCTTCAGACCTGGCGGGCGTCGTTCCCTCAATCAGGAGACCCGAGATGATCGCCAATCGCGCCTTTGAACCCGCAGGCTCAGCGGGCTCGCCGCCCCAGGGTGACCCTCTGGCCCAACAGATGGACGCCATGATCGACGAAGTCGGAGTAGAAGGACCGCCGAAGGCAACACCGAGCCGGTCCCCCCGCGCAAACGGCACGCTTGGTGCGATGGCGGATGCAGGCGGCGAGGCGATGCGCAGCATGGCCATGGATCCGGTCTCGGCCACGCGCCAGACATTCGGCATGGTGCGCCGCCATCCCTACATCACGGCTATGGTCCTGATCCTGTTTGGAGCAGCGATCGCCGGCCTCTCCCGGAGCTGATCCATCATGCAACAGCACGACTGGCGCTGTTGCTGGATCCGACGTCGGTAGTTCCCCAAGCGATCGACGCCCAGCGGCTCCGGCACTTCCCTCAACTCTGGTGAACGAGGCGACGAGATGCTTGTCAAAGAAGTCATGAAGGAAGCCATCTGCGTTGGCGCGGACGAGACCCTGGAAACGACCGCGCTGCGGATGAAGGAATTTAACGTCGGGTCCCTGCTGGTGTGCGAGGAGGACAAAGCCGTCGGGATCATCACCGATCGCGATGTCCTGATGCGGGGAACAGCGAGCAGGCGGAATCCCGGCCAGACGAAGGTGCGGGAGGCGATGTCGTCTGCGCCCCTGTGCTGCAACGAGAGCGACGCAGTCGAGCAGGTCGTGGCGATCATGACGGAAAACCACGTCCAGCGCCTGCCGGTCCTGGACGGCGAACAGAACCTTGTCGGGATCGTGTCGCTCAGCGACCTCGGCGCCAGCGCCTCGCACAGAGCCCCCTACGAGGTCGTGTTCCACAAGACCATGGAGGACAGCTACGGTCGCTCGCATCGGGTCGAGCAGAGGCGGATCGTCATCGGACGGGCCCTGTCGAAGGCGGACGCCGTCACCGCCGCCATCAGGTCCATCGAGGAGAAGGAACACACCGTCTGGGAGACCTTCGCCGATGGCTACGACGTGGTCGAAGTCCAGAGCGGTCAGGGCCAGGATCTGGAGACGGTCGAGAGGACGTCGGACAAGGAAGCGATCCAAGATTGATTGCGCCGAGCCCGCATTGATGGTCCATAGGTATAAGATCCGCGACGAGTGCGCGAAGCATGCGCAAGGGTGACGGCAATACGACCCCCCGCTGACTGGGACCATAGAGTGTCGCAAGAAGAGCCGCAGCGCGACGGCAAGGCGCAGGCGCCTCGACCGGTTCCTGTCGTGGCGCTCGGCGCGTCGGCGGGCGGCATCGAGGCGCTCGGCCAGTTCTTCGACGCGATGCCGCCTGACAGCGGCCTGGCCTTCGTGGCTGTGCTTCACCTCGATCCGACCCACGAGAGCCAGCTTGCGCACATCCTGTCGCAGCGGACCGCAATGCCCGTGCTCGAGATCGAGGACGGCATGGCGATCGAGCGCGACCGGGTCTACGTGATCGCGCCGAACGCGTCGCTCGAAGTGCGCGGCGGCCACCTCCGGCTGAGCAAGCCGCAGGTGCCGCGTGGCCAGCGCCGTCCGGTGGATGTCCTGTTCGCGTCACTCGCGGAAGAACGCCAGGAGCGCGCCCTCGCCATCGTCCTCTCGGGCACCGGCAACAACGGCACCCACGGCCTGAAGGTGGTGAAGGGCGCGGGCGGCTGCACGCTGGTGCAGGATCCGCGGACGGCGCGCTTCGACGGCATGCCGCGCAGCGCGATCGATGCAGGCCTCGCGGATTACGTGCTCGACCCCGGCGCCATGCCCGACGTGCTCATGCGCCTCAGCCGGCACGGCTACTTCACCGATCCCGATGGCATCGTGGGCACCGAGGGCGCGCATCGCAACGGGATAGAGGCGATCATCACCCTGCTTCGGACGCGCGAAGGCCGCGATTTCCGCCAGTACAAGCGCGGCACGCTCGCGCGGCGCATCCATCGGCGCATGGGGCTGAAATCGATCGACACGGTCGAGGAATATGTCGAGTTCCTGAGGGCGGAACCGGTCGAGGCGGCGGCGCTCGCCCGCGACCTGACGATCACCGTCACCGGCTTCCTGCGCGATCCGGAGGCGTGGGAGGCGCTGGTCGCCCGCGTGCTGGCGCCGCTCGCCGCCGAGCGCGACGATGGCGCGCCGGTGCGCATGTGGGTCGCGGGCTGCGCCACCGGCGAGGAGGCCTACACCCTTGCCATGTTGATGACGGCGCAGGCCGACGAGGCGGGCAAGGCCTTCGACCTGAAGATCTTCGCCACCGACAGCCAGGCGGAGAACCTCAGGCTCGCCCGCGAGGGCGTCTATCCGGAGGCGGCGCTCGAAGCGCTCGGCGCGGAGCGGCGCCGGCGGTTCTTCACGAAGCTCGACGGCACCTACGAGGTGGACAAGGCCCTGCGCGAGCTGATCGTCTTCGCCCCGCACGACCTTCTGCGCGATCCGCCGTTCTCCCGGCTCGATGTCGTCACCTGCCGCAACCTGATGATCTACCTGCAGCCGGAGGCGCAGAAGCGCACGATACGCCTGATGCATTTCGCGCTGCGCGAGGGCGGCGCGCTCTTTCTCGGCAGCGCGGAGACCGTGGGCCGCCACGAGGAGCTCTTCGAGCCGCTCTCGACGAAATGGCGCGTCTTTCGCCGGCTCGGGCCGACGCGGCACGACATCATCGATTTTCCGGTTCTGTCGGGCACGCGGCGGACCCCCGCGCCCGACGGCCCGGCGCGGCACGACCTGCCCCAGGCGCGACCGACCACCCCGGCCGATCTGGTGCGCCGGACGCTGAGCGAGCGCTTCGCGCCCGCCTCGGTGCTCGTCGACCGCCAGGGGCGGGCGATCTATTT